>JAUXQA010000410.1 GCA_030683195.1 Rhodoferax sp.
TACCAGATCAGGACGGACTTCTTTACGGTTTTCATAGAATGGGGGTCTGAGCGGGATTGTAGACAAGCCTTGAACGCACCCCTCGCGACCCCACATCACACTTATGGCCAAAAAACCCGAAACCGCTTCCCGCATTGCCGATAACAAAAAAGCGGCTTATAACTATTTTTTTGAAGAACGTCTGGAAGCCGGCATGGTTCTGGAAGGCTGGGAAGTGAAATCACTGCGTGAGGGCAAGGTGCAATTGACCGACGGCTACATCGTGGTGCGCGAGGATGAAATCTTCATCATCGGCCTGCAGATTCACCCGCTGAATACCGCGTCCACGCACATCAGCCCCGACAAGGTCCGCACCCGAAAGCTGTTGCTGCACCGCGAGGAAATCAAACGCCTGGTTGGTAAAGTGAAGCAAAAAGGCTACACCTTGGTTCCCCTCAATCTGCACTGGAAAGCCGGCAAGATCAAATGCGAACTCGCGCTTGCCAAAGGCAAGGCCGAACACGACAAACGCGACACCATCAAGGACCGGGAAGGCAAGCGCGAGGTGGCCCGGGCCATGAAGGTCCACCGAACCTGATGAGTTAGCGCGTCAACGCAAGGCGCGAAGTGGATGCGCCTCTGGCGCCCACGGACTCCTGAAGAATGGACTGACCATCGCATCAGTCACCTCTTCAATCCGTACCGGATTCCAGTGTGGCGTGTGGTCCTTGTCAACCGCAAGTGCACGAATGCCCTCCACCGTCTCGCTTTCTGCAGCGTTACGGCCAAGATGCCCGGGGTTGAAGCAGTGGTGCACCATGTCACGCTCCAGGCGCAGGTCGTCAGCCAGAGACAACGTACGGGCGCTGCGGATTTGCTCCAGGACCACCTGCAGCATCAAGGGCGAGCGCTTGCGCAAAGTGGCTGCCGTCTGCTGCGCCCAGGAGTCCGCATCCCCCTCCAGCGCCAGAATGATCTCCTGAACCGTGTTCAAGGAGAAATAATGGTCAATTTGACCTCTAGCCGGCAAAAAATAAGGGTTAGAAGGTAATAAATAAGTAGCAAGCCAGGGGGCAACTGCATCGGGCTCCTCAAAGTCGGTGGAGGCCAATGCATCCCAAGCGAATTCCAGTTGGTCCACCGCGACACCACTGTCCGCCAACCCAAGGGCGATCGCCTGCCCTGCCCCGATCACCTCTCCTGTCAAACCCAGCCATTCACCGTAGCGACCAGGGCAGCGGCTTAAAAAGTAACCACCCCCGACATCGGGAAACAGGCCAATGTGGGTTTCAGGCATGGCCATCTTGGTGCGCTCGGTGACCAGCCGGTGCGAGGCGCCCTGGCTGATACCCATACCGCCACCCATGACGATGCCATCCATGAAGGCGATGTAGGGCTTGGGGTAGGTGTGAATCAGGTGGTTAAGGCTGTATTCCTCTGTGAAAAAGTCACCCAGGGCCGGATCGCCCGCCAGGGCTGCCTGGTGAAAGAACCGGATGTCGCCCCCTGCGCAAAAGGCGCCAAATGCACCGCTTTTGTTGGTACCACGGATCGCGACGGCTTGGACGTTGACGTCATCGCGCCAGGTCATCAGGCATTCAGTGAGCAAACGAACCATCTCCAGGTTCAACGCGTTGAGCGCCTTGGGCCGGTTCAAGGTGATAAAGCCCACCCGGCCACGGACTTCCCAAAGGACGGTTGACGCCTCAGTGGGGGTTAAGTTGTTCTCGGAATTCTGCATTGCGGTTTCTCCATCCTATTAATTCATTGATGACCAGCGCCCCAATGACAACGCTGCCGCCAATCAGTACCGAGCTGCTCGGTACTTCATCGGCACCCAACCAAGCCAGCAGAATGCCAAAAATGACTTCAAGTAAGGCGAGCAGGGAAATCTCGGGTGCCTTGAGGACGCCCGCACACAAGACCGACAGCACGCACGGGATCGCCAGTTGCCCCAACCCAAGAAAAGCCAGCCAACTGAGGTCGTGGGCCGTGGCTTGAAACGGAAAGGCCAGCGGCAAGGTCAAAACCGTCGAGATGACTGCTCCGACCAGCACGGCAGGCACGAGGTCCACATCCTGACCGTGCGCGTGTGAATGCTGGGTGACGGTCCAGTTCACAGCACCGGCCAACGGAACGCAAAGCGTCACTAAGGTGGCTAGCAGAGAGGCGTCAGACACCTGCGCCCCATACATGTAAGCAATGCCCGCGCCGGCGGCAAAAATGGCCAGCCAGGTGCGCACCGGAATGCGATGCCCGATGAACACTCGCGCCACCAGCGCGGTCATCAAAGGCCCCAAGGCCATGGTAACCAGCACATTGGCCACGCTGGTCAACGTCAGCGCCACCATGAAGGCTGTGAACATCACGCTCCAGCACACCCCTGATACCCAGAACGCAGTGGACCCTTGCCAAATTTTTCGAAATACCCGGCGCCCCTGAAAAAATGGCAGGATCACCAGCAGGGACAGCGCCGTGAAGGCCGAACGCCAGAACGTGATCTCGAAACTCCGGGCCGACTCCAGTTGACGCGTAACCACCCCCGCCGTGGACCACATCAGGGCGACCGCGATCATCAAAAAAACGGCACGGTTGTGGCTTAACTTCATGTTAACTATGGTCCTTGGTTAACCCATCAAAAAAATCCCGGATCAAGTCCGGGATTTTTTTCGTACAGCCTGACGGCTGATCAGTCAGTCAGATTAGCGGCCAGCGCGCTTGCGTTCGCTCTCTGTCAGGTAACGCTTGCGCAAACGGATCGACTTGGGCGTGATTTCGACCA
>JAUXQA010000093.1 GCA_030683195.1 Rhodoferax sp.
TTTCGTACAAAAACTGATTGGTCATGAGGGAGTTACTCAAGGACAGCACAAAGGTGTAGCCGTCGGGCGCGGCCTTGGCCACGGCGTCGGTGCCCAGAATGCCGGCGGCGCCGCCCCGGTTGTCAATGAGCACGGGCTGGCCGAGCCGGGTGCTGAGCTTCTCGCCAATCAGCCGGGCAACGATGTCGGTGGCGCCGCCCGCATTGAATGGGACGATCAGCTTGATGGGCTTGCCGGGGTAGGCCTGCGCCCACACGCCGCTGGCCATCAGCGCAGCAGAGCCGGCGCCCAGCGCCAGCAGGCGCCGGCGGTTCAGGGTGTGAGGTGAGTGGGGGTGGGCGGGGGTGTGGTAGAGGGTCGTCATGTTGTCTCCTGTGGTTTTTTGTTGGCTTTAAAGGCTTGGGTCAGTCATTGCGGGCCGCTGCCGGCTGGGCTTGCGCCGCCAGCTTGCGCAATTCGGGTTTGAAAATCTTGCCCACCTGGGTCATGGGCATGACCGGCAGCAGGGTCACAGACTTGGGGCGGGCGGGGGGCTCGTCCACGCGCTCGCGCACAAACGCCAGCAGCTCGGCCTCGGTGGCGGTGGTGCCGGGTTTCAGCGTGGCAAAGACCACCGGCAGTTCACCGGCATAGGGGTCGGGTGCGCCCACGGCGGCGCAGTGCAGCACGGCGGGGTGGGCGGCTAGGGCGTCTTCAATGACCTTGGGGTCAATGTTGTGTCCGCTGCGAATGATCAGGTCTTTGGAGCGGCCGCTCAGGTTCAGCCGCCCGTGCTTGTCCAGGAAGCCCAGGTCACCCGTGGCCAGCCAGCCGTCTGCGGTGAAGGCGTTGGCATTGTCAGCCGGGTCCACAAAGCCTGAAAACAGGTTGGGCGACTTGAAAATCACCATGCCTTGTTGACCCGCTGGCATGTCGTGGTCGGTGGCGAGGCCCTGCGCGTCCAGTGCCACCACCCGCAGTTGCACATGAGGCAGGGGAAACCCGACACAGCCCGCAGGCGCCGCCACACCCGGTGGTGTGATGGTGGAGATGCCGGCCATCTCCGTCATACCCAGGCTTTCGTGGATCTTCAGGCCAAAGAGAGCCTCAAAACGTGCACTCAACTCGGGCGATAGCGGTGCTGCACCGGTACGGCCAAACTTCAGGCTGGAAATATCAGCTCCGTCCACGGGCACCTCGGTGAGTGCTGCAAGCACCGTGGGTACAGCCGACACCACCGTGGCCCGGTAGCGCTGCACCAGACGCCAATAGTTGGCCAGCACCTCGCGGTTTCTGAACAGCGATGGGGTTGGAATCACCACCTGTGACCCGGCCGCCAGCGAGGTGAGGGCGCCTGGCAAGACACCCGCCACATGGAACAAGGGGTAGCCGTTGATGATGACATCGGTGGGCAAGGTGCCTTGCATTTGTACACAAGCCCAAGCCGTGAACACCTGGGCACCATGGCTGTGGCGGGCCAGTTTGGGCGCACCCGTGGTGCCGCCGGTGTGAAAGTACGCGGCCATATCGGTGGGCAAGATGTTGCGTCCGCTGACCAGCCGGTCGGCTGGCTCCTGGCGGCGCAACAAGCCAAAGTCCAGCACACCCTCAGCCCAGGTCGTGCCCGCCGGCAATGGGGACTCATGGTGGGGTGCTACACGCAGTACGGTGCGCAGCGTGGGCACCAGGTGGCGGATGCGAAGCGCCTTGGACCAGATGGCGGACTCGTCATCCGACCCCCAGGCGATCAAGACCTTGGCCTGGCTGGCGTTCATCAGAGATACCAGCTTGTCATCGTTGAGCAGGGGATTGAGCGGCTGCACAATGCCCGCCGCCTCGCCGCCCCACAAGGCCAGGTGGTAGTCCAGGCAGCCCGGCAGCAGTACCGCAATGGCATCACCCGGTTGCACACCCAGGCGGTGCAGCAGGTTGGCCGTCTGGTGGACGCCAGCAAGCAACTCGGCATAGGTCCATTCCACGGGGGCATCGTCCGGGTTGGCGCTGGCCAAAAAGCTCAGGGCAACTTTGTCGGCAAAGG
>JAUXQA010000439.1 GCA_030683195.1 Rhodoferax sp.
GGCAAAACAGGTGGGGCAAAAGGTATTGGTGGGGGTCGTGGAAACCCATGGGCGCAAGGAAACCATGGACTTGCAAGCCAATCTCCCGCTGCTGCCACTGCGCAAGGTGCCGCACCGAGGTCAGATTCTGCTGGAACTGGATCTTGATGCGGCCTTGGCCGCCAAACCCGACATCTTGTTGGTTGATGAACTGGCACACACCAACGCGCCTGGCTCGCGGCATCCCAAGCGTTGGCAGGATGTGCAGGAGTTGCTGGATGCGGGCATTGATGTCTGGACCGCTCTTAATGTGCAGCATTTGGAGAGCCTGAACGGTACGGTGGGGGCCATCACGGGAGTCCGCGTCAATGAAACTGTCCCCGACACGATGCTTGATGGCGCAGATGAAATCGTGCTGGTGGACGTTACCGCTGAGGAGTTGCTTGCCAGACTCAAGGCGGGCAAGGTCTACATTCCACAACAGGCAGAACGGGCAAGTCAAAATTTCTTTCGCAAAGGCAATCTGATTGCCCTGCGTGAAATTGCCCTGCGCCGAACTGCAGAACATGTGGGTGATGATGTGCGCACTTACCGGGCTCAGCACACGCAAAATACCCTAAACAGCCACGCCAGCGGGACGCCAGCCTGGAACACCTCGGGCGCGATGCTGGTATGTGTCGGACCGCATGAAGGTGCAGAAGATGCGGTACGCAGCGCAGCGCGTTTGGCCGGTCAACTCAATGTGCGCTGGTTTGCAGCGTATGTGGAAACGCCTGCGCTGCAACGCCGCCCGGCTTTGGCACGCGATCAAACTTTGACAATTCTCAAGCTGGCAGAAGAACTGGGCGCCAACATTGCAGTGCTGACCGGCGAAGATGTGGCCCAGGCGTTGATGGCACACGCGCAAACATTGAACTGTGCAACGCTGGTGGTAGGACGCCCTGCCAAATCGCGCTGGGGTCGGGTATGGCAGATGTTTCGGCCAGCGATAACGCGTCAATTGGCGACCCTGGCCCCCACCATCGACGTCGTGGAGGTCGGGATGTCTGAGCGCGTACGCAGGTTGCCGACGGCCTTGCCCCGACAAATCCAAGAAGATTTGGAGGAAAGTGCATGGGCGACTGGCTGGAAACGTCATGTTTTGGCAGGTGGTGCCTGTGTACTCACCACTTTGCTGGCGCTTCCATTGGCGAATTTGTTCGATTCAGCCAACATCGTCATGCTGTTCTTACTGTGCGTTGTGCTGGTCGCAGTCAAGCTCGGCAGAGGCCCGTCGATGCTGGCGGCGGTGCTGTCGGTGGCTTCGTTCGATTTTTTCTTCGTGCAACCCCGTCTTTCGTTTGCAGTGAGCGACGTGCAGTACCTGCTGACTTTTGTGGTCATGCTGGTGGTCGGTCTCTTGATTGGCCAGTTGACAGCCAATCTGCGCTTTTCCGCCCAAGTCTCTGCGTCACGCGAGCGGCGCGCCCAGTCACTGTTTGAATTGACGCGTGACTTGTCCGGTGCGCTACTGGCCTCTCAGGTTGTCGAAAGTGCAGAAAGTCTCGTGCGGCGCACGTTTGGAGGAGATGCGCGGGTACTCTTGCCGGATGCCAAAGACCAGTTGAGTTTTGGAAGCCATCTGCCTGAATCACTCGATACCAGTGTCGCTGACTGGTCATTTCGCAATGGCCAGCGGGCGGGTGTCGCCACCGCCACCTTGCCAGGCAGTCATTGGCACTTCATACCCTTGCAAGCTCCAATGCGGATTCGCGGTGTACTCGCCCTGCTGCCGGCCAACCCGCGCTGGCTGCTGATTCCTGAGCAGAACCAGCAGCTTGAAACGCTGGCCAGGCAAATTGCTATTGCCTTGGAACGAGTGCACTATGTGGATGTAGCTCAGGCGGCGGTGGTGCAAATGGAGTCCGAGCGGCTACGCAATACCTTGCTGGCCGCCATGTCGCACGACATCCGCACACCGCTGACGGCATTGGTGGGTCAAGCCGAATTCTTGGCGGCCTCAATTCCCTTGACACAAGAACAACTGAGCTCCGCTCAGACCATTGGCCAGGAAGCACGCGAATTAAGCACCTTGGTCACCAACATCCTGGAAATGGCCCGCCTGGAAAGTGGCCAAGTTGAGTTGCGCAAAGACTGGCAATCGGTGGAGGAGGTGGTCGGAAGCGCCATCCGCGCGTCACGCCATGCGCTGGGCACGCTGTCGGTTCGAACAGAACTGCCAGCAGACTTGCCTTTGGTGGAGTTTGATGCCAGCCTGATTGAGCGGGTCTTGGTCAATCTGTTGGAAAATGCGGCCAAATATGGCGTGAAGCACCCACCCGCCGAGCCAGCTATCGTCATCAGCGCCAGAATCACCGCAAACAAATTGGTGGTGACCGTTCGTGATTTCGGCCCGGGTCTGCCGCTCAATCTCAAAGGCAAAGAGGATGACCTGTTTGCCAAATTTACCCGTGGCCATAGTGAATCTTCGACCCGAGGGGTCGGTTTGGGTTTGGCGATCTGCAAAGCTATCATTGATGCGCACCGCGGCAATCTTTCCGCAGCGCAAGCCGCCAGCGGAGGTGCTGAATTCACATTCACCTTGCCCAGAAATCCACCACCTGAGGTGCCATGACTCAACCCGTCGTCATCCTGATCGAAGACGAAATCCAGATCCGCCGGTTTGTGCGTGCGGCTTTGGAGACAGAAGGCTGGCAAGTGCATGAGGCTGACACGGTCCAACGGGGTCTGGCCGATGCAGGAACCCGAAAACCCGATTTGTTGATCGTTGACTTGGGTCTGCCAGATGGCGATGGCATAGACCTCATCCGGGATGTGCGCGGGTGGTCAAACGTACCCATCATTGTGTTGTCCGCCCGAAACAATGAGGTCGAAAAAATCGCCGCACTTGACGCTGGTGCTGATGACTATCTGGCCAAACCCTTTGGTTTAGGTGAGCTGATGGCACGTGTTCGTGCCAACCTGCGTCGGCCCAGAACGGTGTCAACTGAAGCTCAAGACGGTGCCATTGCACAGGCAGATGTGGTTTTCAGATTTGGTGAGGTTGAAGTCAATCGGCTGGAAAGAATTGTGCGCCGAGCAGGTGCCGAGGTTCATCTCACCCCCATCGAGTACCGTCTGCTTGCTGTTCTGGTGGCAAATGTCGGACGGGTGATCACCCACCGACAGTTGCTTCGCGATGTGTGGGGTCCATCTCACTCGGAGCACAGTCACTATCTTCGGATTTACATGGGCCACCTCAGGCAAAAGCTGGAGGTAGACCCGGCACAGCCGCAGCATTTGCTGACTGAGACAGGTGTGGGGTACCGATTGCTCTCCGAAACATAGGTCAAGGCGGTCAGCATTCCGTAGCGAGATGTTTAACTCGGCCAGTGTTTTGTTGGAAAGTTCTACTTCCGGGTACGACTCGGGCAAAATTTAGCGATTCAGTGCAGCTGTTGCCGGCCCCAACTGCCCGTCAATTGGTGAAATTTGAATGGTGACTCTGTATCACCGAGTTTGACTTTGCTGTATGACAGCCTTAGGCTCATTGAAATCCGGCACGAAAGGCTTGTGATGGGCAATGAATTGGGCAACCCGTAAGCTGACTGTCGTGAACGGCTCCAACGGGTCTAAACCAGTCACCAACCCAACTTCAAGCAGGCACCTGATTCTCCGGCTCCACCGACAACCGCATCCCGACCGACTTCAGCACCGCCAGCAGGGTTTTCAAAGTCGGGTTGCCCTTGGGTGACAGTGATCGGTAAAGCGCCTCCCGGCTGATGCCAGCTTGCTCGGCCACCATCCCCAAACCGCCATAAGCCTCGGCTACATCGCGTAAGGCCAGCAAGCCTGCCGCCCGGTTGTTCGGGTCGTCCAGTTCCTCCAGCTCCGCCTTCAGATAGGCCACGGCAAACTGCCGGTCAGCGCGCAATTCCTTGATGGTTTCCTTGGTGTGAGAAACCGATGCAGTCAATGCTTTCTTCATGAATTTCTCCTTTTCCAGTCCGCCCAATAGTCCTTGGCCTGAGTGATGTCAGTTTGCTGTGATGCCTTGTCGCCGCCGCATAACAAAACAACCAGAGTCTGGCGAACTGTCGCCTTCAAGTTGGTAGCGGCGCAATTCGATCATGGCGAATTGTAGTTTTAAAGCTACTTTTGGCTTGTGGAGTCAGTCAAGTTGCATCAAAGAGTATGACCCGATTGGCGCTGGACTCTGCCAACGAGCGGGCCATTCAGGCCGAGCTGCAAAGCGTGGCCCAAAACAAAACCACGCTGGTGATTGCGCACCGCCTGTCCACCGTGGTGGACGCCCACGAGATTCTGGTGATGGACGCCGGGCGCATTCTGGAGCGGGGCACGCATGCTCAATTGCTGGCTTTGAGCGGGCGATATGCGCAGATGTGGGCGCTTCAGCAGTCGGCGGAGTGAGTTTGGGGTGTTTTCGGGAATTTGTGAGCGTTTTAGGGCTCTAGCCGACGTATTAATTGCCTGAATAGCTATATAAATAGTAGTGAGGCGCTGATGGCACTGGGGCAGAGGGCTCCGCAAATGTCCCCCGGACCGGGCTGAGCCCGGTCCTCCTCCTTGATGTGGCAAAACCCCAAGCCCACGCTGCGCCCTCAGCCCCAGTGACATCTGCGGTTAGTCGCTCGCTCAGACGGCGCGCCAAAGTCAAGACACAAATGTTAGGCGGCGCAGTACCAAGGACTACATGCCGTCCCTTTGCACCAAGTTGTTCGCGCCTATTTGGATGTGGGAGCCGCCGGGATAACGAAAGGAACTCCCTTGTCGACGACAAGGCTGTTGAGCAGCTTGGCTGGGGTTTCTCCAACGTTGCGGAATCCGTGGATCGTTCCGCGAAGATTGCTGTAGGTTTCCCCGGCGATCACTCGCCTTGGTGGCTGCCCGTCTACCAAGAGCTCTACGACACCCTCAACTACGGTGCCTACGCAGTCTCCTGGATGTGTGTGGAACGGAACTGCTCCCGTCGGTTGCATGGCAACTGAAATCAAGACTATCTGTTTTCGGTCATCACCTGTGAGGGGACTGGTAATAATTGGCTTTGAGGTGAAGAGCGGCAAGTTGGATTGGGGGGTGCTCTGGGCGGTACAAAGTGAAGCTGCGAGCAATCCAGAACTCAGGGCAATCAGCGAGCGGAACGTATGCGTCATCCTGGTCTCCATCATCGTTGGTCGAACTCTCAATGTAGACCGAGGGAGTTAATCTGGGTTGACGCCCATCAAGCCACTTTCCCGCGCCGCCTGACAATTTGTCGATTTGCCGTGGTTAAACAACATTGGGCGGTCGCAACAAACCAAAAGCATTCCATCAGTGTTGATGACCCACGCAGTGGTGTAGAGCGGCGGCACCACTTGTTTGAAGACCGGCTACAACGGGCGCTCAAGAAGGCCGTGCCACTGGCTGGCATTCACAAACCATCATATTTGCCAGGCGCTCGCGAAGGCCGGCACATTGATCGCTATCAACAGTGAGCCACGGGCCTAACTTCATCACGGACACAGCAACGGCAACCGCAACGGGCCTGAGTCAGCCGCTATTTCATTTCCAGTGTTTCGCCCACTGGATGAACTCAGAAACGGGTTGGGGTCTGCCAATGCCAAAACCCTGCGCCATATCACAGCCCAATTCGCCCAACAAGGACAGCGTGGCGTCGTCTTCCACGCCCTCGGCGAT
>JAUXQA010000094.1 GCA_030683195.1 Rhodoferax sp.
GTACAGGGCCAATGCAAAGGTGATCCATGGAATGGAGACACCTAAAACTGCGCCAGTTCCCTTGATACCGGACTCAGTGATCAGCCAAATGAATCCGGCGATAAGCGCAGCGGCCGCGGGTGACGGCAGTCCTTGAAAAAAACTTTTGTCAACCACTGCGGTGTTGACATTGAATCTCGCCAAGCGCAACGCAGCACAGGCGCAATAAACAAACGCTGCAATCCAGCCCCAGCGGCCCAGATCCTTGAGCGCCCAGACATAAGCAATGAGTGCGGGGGCTGCACCGAAGGACACCATGTCCGAGAGTGAGTCCATTTGCTCGCCGAAAGCGCTTTGTGTGTTGGTCATGCGGGCCACGCGGCCGTCGAGGCTGTCGAGAACCATTGCACAAAAAACGCCGATTGCAGCCAGATCAAAACGGCCGTTAATGGCCATGACAATGGCGTAAAAGCCGCCAAAAAGTGCGGCTAGCGTGAATAGATTGGGCAGTATGTAAATGCCCTTTCTTCGCCTGCTGATGACGCCTGCTTCTGCGGCTGCAGCGTCTGACTCGTTCCCATCGTGCATAAATTTGGTCTCCAAGCCTTCATAGTAACAAAGGCCACCGAAGTGGCCTTTGTTGGCGCAACAAAATGAATTAGTTGCGGGTTTGGTCTACAAGCTTGTTCTTTTTGATCCAGGGCATCATGGCGCGAAGTGTCTCGCCCACTTTTTCGATTTGGTGCTCTGAGGTCAAACGGCGACGGCTCAACAGGGTTGGCGCGCCGGCCTTATTTTCCAGAATAAAGCTCTTTGCGTATTCGCCTGTCTGGATGTCTTTCAGGCACTGACGCATTGCGTCTTTGGTAGCGCTGGTAACAATGCGGGGTCCGGTGACGTATTCGCCGTACTCTGCGTTGTTGGAGATGGAGTAATTCATGTTGGCGATACCGCCTTCATAGATCATGTCCACGATCAGCTTGAGTTCGTGCAGGCACTCAAAGTACGCCATTTCTGGCGCGTAACCCGCTTCGACCAGGGTCTCGAAACCGGCCTTGATCAACTCAACCGTACCGCCGCACAGGACGGCCTGTTCGCCGAAAAGATCGGTTTCTGTTTCTTCGCGGAAATTGGTTTCAATAATGCCGGCCTTGCCGCCACCATTGGCCATGGCATAGCTCAACGCGAGGTCGCGCGTGCGGCCTGACTTGTCTTGATGAATGGCGATCAGGTGGGGAACACCGCCGCCTTGGGCGTAGGTTCCGCGAACGGTATGGCCTGGTGCCTTTGGAGCGACCATCCAGACGTCCAGATCAGCACGTGGGTTAACCAATCCGTAATGGACATTAAAGCCGTGCGCAAAAACGAGCGACGCGCCTTGCTTGATGTTCGGCTCGATGTCGTTAGTGTAGACAGAAGCGATCTGCTCATCTGGCAACAAAATCATCACGACATCAGCGGCTTTGACGGCTTCAGCCACTTCGGCGACCTTCAGGCCAGCCTTTTCAACCTTGGGCCAGGACGCTCCACCCTTGCGCAAACCGACGACTACATTGACACCGCTGTCATTCAGGTTCTGCGCGTGGGCATGGCCCTGGCTGCCGTAACCAATGATGGCAACCAGCTTGCCCTTGATCAGACTCAGGTCGCAGTCTTTGTCGTAAAAAACTTTCATTTCTCTCTCCGTTGTAAAAAATTTAAACTCGCAAGATACGTTCGCCGCGACCAATACCGCTGGAGCCAGTCCGCACGGTTTCAAGAATGGCACCGCGCTCAAGCGCCTCTAAAAAGGCATCATTCTTGGATTGGTCGCCAGTCAACTCAATGGTGTAACTTTTTTCAGTCACGTCAATGATTCGTCCGCGAAAAATGTCAGCCATCCGCTTCATCTCCTCGCGCTCTTTACCCACCGCGCGGACCTTGACCATCATGAGTTCGCGTTCGGTGTAGGCGCCTTCGGTCAGGTCAACGACCTTGACAACCTCAATCAGTCGGTTGAGGTGTTTTGTAATTTGCTCAATGACGTCGTCAGAACCTGTGGTCTGGATCGTCATGCGAGACAAACTAGGGTCTTCGGTGGGGGCCACCGTGAGGGACTCGATGTTGTAGCCACGGGCTGAGAACAGGCCTACCACGCGCGAGAGCGCTCCGGGCTCGTTTTCCAACAATACTGCAATGATGTGTTTCATGAGATGAGACTCTTCTATTCGCTGCCCTCCCCCCGCAGCGGTAACCCCGGGGCTTGGCAAACGATTGATTCGTCGTGAGTTGGTTAGTTAAAGATCTTCGGAGCCCAGCAGCATCTCTGTGATGCCTTTGCCGGCCTGAACCATAGGGAACACGTTTTCGGTGGGGTCCGTGCGGAAGTCCATGAACACGGTACGGTCCTTGAGTTTTCGGGCTTCACGCAGTGCAGGTTCCACGTCTTGTGCACGCTCAATGAGCATGCCGACATGGCCGTAGGCTTCTGCCAGCTTGACAAAATTGGGGAGCGCGTCCATGTAGCTGTGGCTGTATCGGCCTTCGTACTCAACCTCTTGCCACTGACGGACCATGCCAAGGTAGCGATTATTCAATGAAACGATCTTGATCGGCGTGTTGTACTGCAGGCAGGTTGAAAGCTCCTGGATGCACATCTGCACCGAACCCTCACCGGTGATGCAGAACACCTCGCTGTCCGGCTTGGCCAACTTGATGCCCATGGCGTAAGGAATACCAACGCCCATGGTGCCCAAACCGCCGGAATTGATCCAGCGACGTGGCTCGTCAAAGCGGTAGTACTGCGCAGCCCACATTTGATGCTGACCCACATCAGACGTGATGTAGGTGTCGACGTCTTTGGTCATGTTCCAGAGTGTTTCGACCACGTACTGAGGCTTGATGATGTCGTTTTTGCCAGGATCGTATTTCATGCAATCGCGCTT
>JAUXQA010000453.1 GCA_030683195.1 Rhodoferax sp.
TCCACCTGAGACTCCAGGTTTTCACGCTCGGCTTCCAGCGCGCCCTGAGCGGCGTTGCGCTCTGAGTTGGCCAGGCGAAAAGCCAGGACAGCAGCAGCCATGCCGCCCAACAAGCCCTGCGGATGGGCGCCCAGCTTGGCAATGGCGGAAAAATCGCGCTCATCGACAGCAAACTCATCGCCATCGGCCAACTGCTGGAGACCCCGGGCCAAGAGCGAAAGACGGCCTGAGAGCAACAAGGACACCACCCACCAAGCCAGAATGCCCAGCACGGTCGCCACCGATCCGATCCACTGGGCGCGTCGGGTGCTGCGGGCCAGCGCCTCTTCCGTGCTGGTGAGATGGGCCAATGAATCTGCCGCCAAATCGACGTCGATTTTTTGCGACAACTGGGCAAACGCGTAATACTGCTCGTTGGCCTGGTTGATATAAGTAGCCGCCTGCGTGGGGTCAATCGCCACAATGTCGGTGGCCATGACCACGTAATTCCGGTAGGCCGAGAACTGCCCGAGCGCCTTATTCAATGCGGGCTGCTGGGTCAAATCCAGGGCGACCAACTTCGCCAACGTGAGATCCGCTTGCGCCCCCAACTGGGTCAGACGGTTCACCACCTCGCTGTGAAACTGGTAGGCGCCCGCCTCGTCCAGTTGCCCGCTGCGCACCTGCTCCAAAGCGGCTGCGAGTTCGCGCTGAATGCCGAGCATCTCGAAACTGACATGGGTGGTCTCGACCAGAGCCTGCATGTGCCTGACCTGCTCGGCATTGGCGATGCTCTGCATGTCCCGGAACTGCGCTGTTATAAAAAAGCTATAGGCCGCACCCACGGTCATGGCGAACGCCACCGGCAGAAAAAAATACAGCAAAAAGCGTGATCGACGGTGCGGGCTATAGGGTGTCAAAGACATCATGATCTACCAGATTCAGGCGCTTGGGCTTTCAGGTGCATCGGGCACGCCTTTATTTGAGAAGCGCGGGCCACAGGGTCGGGTGAATGCTGGCAAGGTACTCAAACCGTCCCTCGCCTAACGGCCGCAGAATCACCACAGTGGCCTCTGGTTTGACAAAGTAGCCCATCAGGTCCGCCATGTTGGGTGCGTGCGCTACCAGCACCCGGTTGGTGCCCGGGGCGACAGGGGTGGACACCAGGAGGCGAGTCATGGCCAAAACTGGCTTTTTATCTTCGGTGGTGAGGTTGCTGCTGTAAGTCAGACCCGCTTCAGGGCGAAGCTTGTCGCCCAGATAAGCGAACGCCAACTGGGCGGACTCACGGGCCCTGCACATGGGGCTGTGAATGACTTCACCAATGGGTATCTTGGCCTCGCGCAGGTACTTGCCCACCTGGGTTGCCACCTTGCGACCCTCGTCACTCAGCGGGCGCTGGGTTGAACAATCATTGAGGTCAATCTTGGGCACGGCATCCGGGCGACTGTTGTCGGTGTTGCCATGGCGCATGTAGAGCACAAAGCCGCCTTTACGCACCTCGTCGAGCAGCTTTTTGGTAGCCAGTTTTTCCACGAAGGCGGGTACCGAGGCGGAAGCTGAGGCAGTTACCAGAGCAGGACTTTGAGCCCACGCCATGGCTGTGGCCAAAGTACACCCCAAGACAAACAGGCCCAGCTTGCGAACGATGAACAACATTATTTTCCTTTGGTGTGGATTTTTTATAGTTTTTTGTAGTTTATTCTAGTTTACAACCCAAAATTTGGGCAATGAGCCGGCGCAGGGCTGCTGTAGCCGAATGCGGTTGGGTGGAGAGTTACTGCATCGGTTCACTCAACGCTATATTTCTTAGATATAAAACCCTTATAAAACGCCGGCTGAAAGCCTATTTTTATAAAGTCTCAACCACACAGAAGCTGGCGGCGTAGTCGGTCTCGTCGGTCACACTCACATGCGCCGTCAGCTTGCGAGCTTCAAACCACTCTTTCAGCACACCATGCAGCACGATGGTGGGTTGGCCGCTGGGCAGCTTGCCAATCTCGCACAGCCGCCAGGTCATGGGCATGGTCATGCCCAGGCCGATGGCTTTGCTGAAGGCTTCCTTGGCGCTGAAACGCGTGGCGAGATAACGATTGCCACGTTCGGGCCAGCGCTGGCTGCGTGCTTGCCAGGTCGCAAACTCGGACTCGCTGAGAATTTTGAGGGCAAACCGGTCACCGTGACGCTCCAGGCTGGCCCGGATGCGGCGCACATCGCAAATATCGGTGCCAACGCCGTAAATCATGGGTGGGGGCTTAGTCCTGCACGTGGCGAATACAGCGCAAGTAATCTTGCACGGTGGCGGTGTAGCCCAGCTCCAGCGCATCGGCGATCAAGGCATGGCCAATCGAGACCTCCAGGACCCCGGGCACTGCTGCCAAAAAGGCGGTGAGGTTATCCCGGCTCAAATCATGGCCGGCGTTCACCCCCAGGCCGGCATCGATCGCCGCTTGCGCTGCTTGTGCAAAACGCGCCAGCTCATCGGTCTCACCGGGCGTGCCCCAGGCGGCTGCATAGGGCTCGGTATACAGTTCCACCCGGTCCGCTCCCACGGCTTTGGCTGCGGCCATGGCAGGCGCGTCTGCGTCCATGAACAGGCTGACGCGCACACCCAAACTACGGGCCTCGTCAATCAGCGGGCGCAGGCGGTCGGCATCATGGGCCAGGTTCCAGCCGTGGTCGCTGGTGAACTGCCCCTCTGAATCGGGGACAAAGGTGCACTGGTGCGGGCGAAATTACCGCACAAAACGCATCAAGTTCTGGAACGGGTTGCCCTCGATATTGAATTCACGCCCCGGCCAAGCCTTCATCAATTCAGCTAGTTCCTTCACATCACCGGCCCGGATATGGCGCTCATCCGGGCGCGGATGTACCGTGATACCGTTGGCGCCGGCTTGCAGGCACAGGGTGGCGGCCCGCGTAACGCTGGGAATACCCAGATGGCGCGTGTTGCGCACCAGCGCCACTTTGTTGAGGTTGACCGAGAGTGCGGTGGTGTGCTTGTTCATAAGGATTGGAGGTCGATCATCATTTGGCGGGTTCGCAGGGTGGTCACGCCGCAATGGTAGTTCAGGAGCGTGCGCAACTGTGGCTTGAGTTCCGTCATCACCTCTGAGCAAGCCCGCAAGGTAGTGGTGAATGGCGCGCTGTCTTCCAATGACTGCTGCAGGCCGACCCACTGCTCGCCACTCAGGCTGGCCCGGTCACTGGGATGGGCCTGGCGCAAGCCGCCCTCGGGCACGAGGGCATAGCGCGTTTGCGGCTCCAGGTCTTGCAAGGTCATGGTTTGCACATCGAGCTGCGGCAATAGCCCGATCTCACGCAACAGCAGCAACTCAAAGGCCCGCAAGGCCGACTGCAACACCTCACTGTGGCCGGAGGCAACCACTTCCACCACCCGTGCGTACACGTCAAACAACACCGGATGCGGGTCATCGCGGGCCAACAGGGTTAGCAGGAGTTCATTGAGGTACATGCCCGACATCAGGGCGTCGCCCGTGGGCATGACGTGGCCCCCCTGCCACTCGGCACTCTTGAGCGTGCGGATTTCGGCATCGCCACCAAAGGCCAGGTGCAGGGGCTGCAATGGCAACAAAATCGGGCGAAAACTCGAACTCGGCCGCTTGGCGCCCTTGGCGACCAAAGCGATGCGCCCGAAGCGGCGTGTGAACACCTCCAGAATCAGGCTCGACTCGCTCCAGTCGTAGCGATGCAGCACATACGCGGGTTGATCAGAAATGCGCTGGGTGGCCACCGGGGCAACCCCCGATCACTGATAGCCAAACGACCGGACGCGGGCCTCGTCATCGGCCCAACCGGAGCGGACCTTGACCCACATCTCGATGAACACCTTGCAGTCCAGCGCTTTCTCCAGTTCCACGCGGGTCTCCATGCCGATGCGCTTGATGCGCTCGCCCTTGTCACCGATCACCATGGCTTTATGGGTGTCGCGCTCCACCACGATGGTGGCGGCAATGCGCAGCAGGCGCTTTTGCTTTCCACGACCGGCCTCTTCCTCGAACTTGTCGATCACGACAGTGGAGGTATAGGGCAACTCATCGCCGGTCAGGCGAAAGAGCTTCTCGCGCACGGTCTCGGAGGCCAAGAACTTCTCACTGCGGTCAGTCAACTCGTCTTCGGCGTACCACCAGGCTTGCTCGGGCAGGTATTTTTCACAAATGCCCAGCATGCGCTCGATGTCCTTGGCGTTTTTGGCCGACATCGGCACAAACTCGGCAAAGGCATGGCGCTGCTGCATTTCCTGCAACCACGGCGCAATGTCTGCACGGCGATTGACCTGATCGAGCTTGTTGGCCACCAGCAGCGTGGGGATGCCTTTGCCCAGAAGCTCCAGCACCTTGGCATCGGCCTGGTTAAACATGCCTGCTTCGACCACAAACAAAATCAAATCGACATCGCCCACCGCGCCGAGCACGGTTTTGTTGAGGGAGCGGTTCAGCGCGTTGTTGTGGCGGGTCTGGAAACCCGGAGTGTCCACAAACACAAACTGGGTGGCGCCCTGGCTGTGGATGCCAGTGATACGGTGGCGCGTGGTTTGCGCCTTGCGCGAGGTGATGCTGATCTTTTGGCCCACCAAGGCGTTCATCAGGGTCGACTTGCCCACGTTGGGCTTGCCCACAATGGCAATCAAACCGCAGCGCTGGCCTTCTACCTGCCCGCTGGCAGGGGCGGCCACACGCATGCTTTTGAGCATGCTTTCAATGTCATTTTGGCCTTCAGCCTGCGTATCTATTGCGTCGGGTGCTATTGATTTATTAGTAGTCATTTTATTGCTTTTGCCTTGAGTGTTTGCAGCATCGCAGCAGCTGCAGCCTGTTCACCAGCACGGCGGGAGCCGCCCATGCCACGTTCAGAAAAATTAAGTTCGACGATCTCGCATTCGACATCAAAGGTCTGTTTGTGCGCTGCGCCTTGCGTGCCCACCACCCGGTACAGGGGCAGATTGAGCTTGCGGGCCTGCAGCCATTCCTGCAACTCGGTCTTGGGGTCTTTGCCGATAGCCTGCATCTCGGGGTTGATTTCCACCGCCTTGAAGAGCCGCTGAACCAGCGCCTGCGCAGCCGGGTAGCCCGCGTCGAGGTAAACCGCCCCAATCAAGGCCTCCAGCGCGTCAGCCAGGATGGACGGGCGCTTGTGTCCACCGGAACGGGCCTCCCCTTCGCCCAGACGAATCACCTCGGGCAAATTCAACTCCAGAGCCAACTGGTGCAGGGTTTCCTGCTTGACCAGGTTGGCTCGCACACGGGACAAATCCCCTTCAGGCAACGCACTGAGCCGCACATACAACAAGTCGGCCACCGACAAATTCAGGACCGAGTCCCCTAAAAACTCCAGCCGCTCGTTGTGATCCGCAGAAAAACTGCGATGCGTCACTGCCTGCGTCAACAACGGAGCATTCGCAAACTCATGCTGCAAGCGACGTTGCAGCGCAATCAAACCATCATTCAATCCAATATCCTTTTTGTCCGGCCCGCTATCTGGAGCGACCGGTGTATTTGAGCGTCAGGTAGGCCGGACCCGTCAGGTGAATTTCACGCTGGTAGGCAAAGCTGATGACCACTTTGTCGCCTTCCTTGGTGACATCAAGGTCTTTGCCGCTGACGGAGCTGATGTTGTCAATCGCTGCGGCTTTGTCAAACGTGCTGCGCACCTCCGCCACGGTGGTGCCCACGCTGGCCTTGTTGATCGCCTTGGTCACGGCCTGGTATTCGATTACCGTGGGGACGATTTGCGCCCCAATCACCCCCGTGACGGCCAGCAAACCACCCACAATCAACAGCCCCAAAAAGGACAGACCGCGTTGCCTGGACTTGAACCGAACTGTCATAGTGATCCCCTTGTCAATTGAAAGAGCCAATGCGCTTGAGGCTGCTGAAGTTCATCCAGACGAAAAACGCGCGGCCCACAATGTTCTTGTCAGGCACAAAGCCCCAGAAACGTGAATCCAGCGAGTTGTCGCGGTTGTCACCCATCATGAAATAGTGCCCTTCAGGCACCTTGCACACCACACCTTCGACACTGTAACGGCAGTTTTCCTTGAACGCAAAGTCCTCGGCACCCGGCACAAAGGCGGGCCGGTCGTCGTCGTTCAAAATGCCGTGCTTCTTCTCTCCCAGGGATTCCTCAAATTGCTTGAAATAGCGCATGGTGTCCTGGTCAAAGAACTCGGGCAAGGCCACGGTGTCAATAACTTTGCCATTGATGCTCAAACGCTTGTTCAGGTAGGCGACCTCATCGCCGGGGATGCCGACCACGCGCTTGATGTAATCGAGGCTGGGTTTGGGGGGGTACCTGAAGACCATCACATCCCCACGCGCAGGTGCAGTGCCGTCAGTGATCTTTTTGTTGATGACCGGCAGGCGCACACCGTAGTGGAATTTATTGACCAGAATCAGGTCACCCACCAGCAGTGTAGGAATCATGGAGCCCGACGGAATCTTGAACGGCTCAAACAAAAACGAGCGCAAGAAAAACACGGCCATGATCACCGGGAACAAGCCTGCCGTCCAGTCCAGCCACCAAGGCTGGGCCAACAGACGGCTTTGGGCGGCTGTCACGTCGTCGTCCACCTGGTTGATGCCCAGCTTGCCGAGTTCACCCCGGCGCCGAACGGCTTCGGCCGCCATCAAGGCGGCGGCTTGGCGACGCTGCGGCAAGAAGTAAAAGCGCTCCGCCAGCCAGTACACCCCGGTGACCACGGTTGCCAAAAATAGCAACAAGGCAAAATTGCCCTCGACCATGCCGAAGTACCAAGCCCCGACATAACCAACAAAGGCCGCGAGAATAAAAGAGGTCAAAACTTGCATTAGCCGTCCACCTGCAAAATTGCGAGGAAGGCCTCTTGCGGCACCTCGACCGATCCGATTTGTTTCATGCGTTTCTTACCTTCTTTTTGTCTGTCGAGCAGCTTGCGTTTACGGGAAATATCGCCGCCATAACACTTGGCGATCACGTTCTTGCGCAGTGCCTTGATGGTCTCTCGCGCAATGATGTTGGCTCCGATGGCCGCCTGAATGGCGACGTCAAACATCTGGCGCGAGATAACTTCACGCATCTTGGCCACCACGGCACGGCCGCGGTATTGCGACTGTGAGCGGTGCACGATGATCGACAATGCATCGACCTTTTCACCATTGAGCAAGATGTCAACCTTGACGACATCGGCGGCACGGTATTCCTTGAACTCGTAATCCATGGACGCATAGCCCCGGGAGACCGATTTGAGCTTGTCAAAAAAGTCCAGAACAATCTCCGCCAGTGGCATCTCATAGGTGAGCATGACCTGGCGGCCGTGATAGGCCATGTTCATCTGCACGCCGCGCTTCTGGTTGGCCAGCGTCATCACTGCGCCCACATAGTCTTGCGGCATGTACAAATGCACGGTCACGATCGGCTCGCACACTTCGTCCTGACGCCCGTGGTCCGGCATTTTGGAGGGGTTTTCCACCATCCTGATCTCGCCATCAACGCCCACCACCTGGTACACCACGCTGGGTGCTGTGGTGATCAGGTCCTGGTCAAACTCACGCTCCAGGCGCTCCTGCACGATCTCCATGTGCAACAGACCCAAAAATCCGCAGCGAAAGCCAAAGCCAAGCGCTTGGGACACCTCGGGCTCGTAGTGCAGGGACGCATCGTTGAGCTTGAGCTTCTCCAGACTGTCGCGCAAACCCTCATACTGGTTGGCCTCGGTGGGGTACAAACCAGCAAACACCTGCGGCTGAATTTCCTTAAAACCGGGCAAGGCCTCGGTGGCTGTGAAAGCAGCGCCACCTGTGCCGGGCTTGATCAGCGTGACGGTGTCGCCCACCTTGGCCGCCTGCAACTCACGAATACCGGCAATGATGTAGCCCACCTCACCGGCCTCCAGCGAATTGCGCGGCTCGTTGGCTGGTGTGAACACGCCCACGTTGTCGGCGTTGTAAGTGGCGCCGGTAGCCATCATCTTGATGCGCTCGCCTTTGCCCAAGCGCCCGTCGACCACACGCACCAACATCACCACGCCTACGTAGTTGTCAAACCAGCTGTCAATGATCATGGCGCGCAAGGCACCGTCGGCATTGCCTTTGGGCGGCGGCACGCGAGCCACCACGGCCTCCAGAATTTCGTCAATACCCATACCGGTTTTGGCGGAACAGGGAATGGCATCGGTGGCATCAATGCCAATAACGTCTTCAATTTCCAGTTTGGCGTTGTCCGGGTCGGCGTTGGGCAAATCCATCTTGTTCAAGACGGGAACCACCTCCACACCCAGTTCCAGCGCCGTGTAGCAGTTGGCAACCGTTTGCGCCTCGACGCCCTGACTGGCATCCACCACCAACAAGGCACCTTCACAGGCCGACAGGGAGCGACTCACCTCGTACGAGAAGTCCACGTGCCCGGGGGTGTCGATCAAATTGAGGTTGTAGGTCTTGCCATCAAGCGCCTTGTACTGGAGCGCAGCCGTCTGGGCTTTGATGGTGATGCCGCGCTCTTTCTCGATGTCCATCGAGTCCAGAACCTGGGCTTCCATCTCGCGCGCCTGGAGGCCACCACAGCGCTGTATCAAGCGGTCTGCCAGCGTGGACTTGCCATGATCAATGTGCGCAATGATCGAAAAATTTCTGATGTGATTCATCAACGAAGACACTTAAGTGATTGAATTTAAACGGGGCGCCAAGAAAAAAGGGCGCATCATGTGTTGACGCGCCCTGAACCAACAATCATTGGCAACTGCGAAAGCTGGGCCTTCATTGTAGGCAAAAAGCCAAAAACGTACAGCCAAGGGAACAGTTACGCAAGAAGTTGCAGCGCAGCAACAGGATTTTATACACAACTTATTCACACCAACGGTGGATAACTTACGGTGCAACCTGGAACAAGTCACTTGGCAAAATCCGGAAGTGATGATTCTAACCAATCAAAACAGCCTGCCCATTGAGAGTTAGTACACGCAAACATTACCAACCAAAAGAAAGTCTGAAAATCAATTCCTGACCCTCTTTGGTGAATGGACAGGGCTATTTGGCCAGCCGGATCATCACATACTGATCCCATTCGCCACGGCGAAAGCGAACATTGACGGGCTTGGTCTTGTCAAGCTTGGCCGCAACAGCCTCAAATTCCTTGGCGTTGTTCACCTCGGAATTGGCAATAGCCATGATCACGTCACCTTCGCGTAGACCGGCCCGCGCCGCAGCCTCGGTCGCTGCATCCACCTTGACGCCACCTTTGACTTTGAGCTCTTTCTTTTGTGCATCAGTCAAGTCACTGACGGTCAGGCCCAACAGTTGTCCGGCGGCTGAGGTCTTGGGTTTTTCTTCCTTGTCACTGGTTTTCTTGACCGGCTTGTCGGCTTCTATCTCGGCAATGGTCACGGTCAACTCTTTGCTGGCACCGCGGCGAAACACCGTCAAGGCACTGCGAGTGCCCGGCTTGGTGGCGCCCACCATGCGAGGCAAGTCACTGGACTTCTCAACGGCTTTGCCTTCGAACCTGGTGATGATGTCACCGGCCTCCACGCCCGCTTTTTCGGCCGGTGAGCCCACTTCAACGCCACGTACCAGCGCACCCTGGGCTTTACTCAGGCCACTGGCATCGGCTACTTCCTTGGTCACTTGTTCAATTTGCACGCCGATGCGGCCTCGCGTCACGCGGCCAGTCGATCGCAACTGCTCACTCACGCGAACCGCTTCATCCATCGGGATGGCAAACGAAATACCCACGGAGCCACCGGTTCGGGAATAGATCTGACTGTTGATACCCACCACTTCGCCGCGCATGTTGATCAGTGGACCGCCGGAATTACCAGGATTGATCGCCACGTCGGTCTGGATGAAGGGCAAGTAATCTCCCGTATCGCGCTGCTTGGCGCTGACAATGCCAGCCGTCACGGAATTCTCCAGGCCAAAGGGCGACCCAATGGCCATGACCCACTCACCCACCTTCAAACGGCTTACGTCTCCGACTTTCACAGCGGGCAGGCCAGTGGCCTCGATCTTCACCACCGCTACATCACTGCGCTTGTCGGCACCGATGATCTTGGCCTGGAATTCGCGCTTGTCGGTCAGCGTCACCAGCACCTCATCCGCGCCGTCGACCACATGCGCATTGGTCATGATGAATCCGTCTGAAGAAAGGATGAAGCCCGAACCCACACCCCGGGGCTGTGGCTCCTCCTGCGGCTGACCCCGGTTGGGGCGGGGTGTCTGGCGAGGCATGTTGGGGGCTGGCAAGCCAAAACGCTTGAAAAACTCCAACATCTGCTCTTCAGCGGCATCACCCGAAGCACTGCGCTCAGCCACTTTTTCAAGTGTACGGATGTTGACCACCGAGGGCCCCACCTGCTCTACCAAGTCCGTGAAGTCTGGCAGCGCGCGAACTTGCGCGACGGCAGGCGTCAGGGGCGCCAAGGCGACGGAGGCCGTAACGACCATGGCACCCGCCAGGACGCAGGCATGAACCTTCTTCCAATCGAGATGAATCATCTTCGACCTTTCATTAAAAACAATAAAAATTACTCAGAGAAAAAATCAGTCTTTTCGTTCCAGGGCGAGGGCAAAAGCACTCAAAGTGTGCAGCGGCACTTCACCCACCGCTGTAAGCCACCAGATCCCCATGCGTTGGGTCAGGGTATGGGTTGCACCCATGGTGCGGTGCCCCGGGCTGGTGTGGCGGCTGGCGTCAAAAACATCCACAAACAGCGACACTGACGCCAGGCCATCAGAGAAAATCCATTGGAATGTACTGTCCTGAGGCGTCACCGCCGAACCCGCCCTGGCTCGCCTGAAGCAGCTGATCGATTTGAAGCCGGGCACCTCTTTTTTCAAGACCCAACCCTCGTCAACAGACGTTGTTTTCACCAAGCCCGGCTTTTCGACCCGGTAGCCCTCCGTGTTGCCCATCATCTGGGTCAAATTGGGCATGCTGACCGGTGCATCGAGTTGAATTTCCGAGAAAGCAGCCTGCTCCAGCACGCTCCCCTGGGCATCAAGGGTCTGCAATTTCACGACCAAACCGGTTTTTCGCTCGCTCCAGATCCGGTAGCCAAACCGCAAGTTGTCCAGGGGGCGCAACCGGACCACGTCAGCGTCCAGCCCCGCAACACGCTCGTGACCGAAAGTCTGAACACGGTAAAACTTGGCGATGGACGAGTTGGCCGTTTGCAGCAAATTGGGGAAGAGCCCCAGAGACTCCCGCTTTTCGGAGATGGCCACCCGACTGGCTGGCAAAAACGTCATCACCTGGTCATTGCGTCGAAATGTGGAACGCGGCGTTCCGGTCAGGGACTCCACACGCTCCATTTGCTGCTCGCCATCGCAGGCGTGCCAGATCCGGGCGCTTGACAGCTGGCCCCCAGCCTGGACCA
>JAUXQA010000457.1 GCA_030683195.1 Rhodoferax sp.
GAGGGGGCGTGCCGTCAGGAGATTGAGGATAACCTCCGGGCGCTGCTGGACTGGATTGGCCGACGGCCACATCATTTTTGCTACCCCAGCGGAGACTGGGGTCAGCACCAGGTACCTTGGCTCAAAGAAATGGGCGTGAAAAGCGCCACCACCTGCGACCCAGGACTGAACAGCGAGAGCTCGTCATCCCACGCGCTCAAACGTGTTATGGACCATGAGCACATGCACGAGCTTGAGTTTGAGGCCGCGTTAAGCGGGTTCAACGACCTTCTGCAACGACTTTTCCCCCGTGGGTGGGCGCGGCGGGTGCCAGCAGACCCTTCACCGCTCAGGGCTGAATCACCTGCGCCTCCAGCTTGAGTGCACGTATTTTTTCAGCCGCTTCATCGGCCTGTGCCCGGGTATTGAATGGCCCCGCCCGCAAGCGGGTGCGCACACCTTGGCCCGTGCCGATCTCTTGTGTTGTCGGGCTCAAGCCGGCCTCTTGCAAAGTCGTCTGCGCCTTGCGAGCATTCGCCTCTTTTGCGAACAAACCCACATTGATGAAATATGGTTTGACCTCTGCGGGAGCAGCCGCCGCCGGGCTGACACGTCTGGGCGACGCTACCGGCACGGCCAAGGGCTGAGGGGTGACTGCCGCTGATGGTGCAGACGCTGGTGCTGGCGCGGGAACGGGCGTCAAGGCCACCAAAGTTGCCGGTGACGCGGAGGCAGGCTTGACCGGCAGAGGTGCAGGTGCAATTTCAGACGGAACAGTAGGCAGGGGCTGCGAAGCAGGCGTTGCCACTGCGGCAGAAGTGGCCGAAGCAACCTCAACAGGCGCAGACGCCGCAGCTGAGGCAGCCGCCAGCGCGGGCGGGGTGGTGAGGTCGATCACGCGGCCCGACTCCGCAGGGCGCTCCAGCGTTTGCCCGGCGCTCATCCGGGCCAGCACACCGTCATCAGGCACAGCCAGGTAAAAACCCAGCGCAGCGCCCAACAAGATCAAATTGGCCACACCCAGCCCGATCAGTCTTTGGCGGGAGCTGGCCTGGGCCGACAAGATGGCACAGGCTTCCACCAGGGTTTTGCTGTCCGTGATGGCGCGGGTCATTCGCTTGCGCAGCTCAAACCGCAGCAGGGCGTTGCCCGCGACACCGGGCACCACGAAACTCAAGGTACCCCAGGCCAGCAACAACAGCATTTGCGTGGTTTCAGACAACTCAAGCACCAGCCGCCCAAGGCCAAACACCACCAGCGGCACAAAAATCATCACCCCCACATAAGCCAGCGCAGCCACCCACAGGCTTCTGAAAGCCATCCAGTTCAGGGTGTAGAGACAGGCGGCCCAATTCCAGCTCAAACCCGCGCGCCCCGCGCTCTCGAATCTGGCCAGCAGGGGCAGGTAATAGTCGGCGCTGATTGGCCCCACGGCGGCCCGGTACAACAGGTCGGTGGGGCTGTCAGCCGAGCGGTCAAGCACGGTGACTTCAGGAGCAGCAGACAAAGCGGGGGCGGGCATGGCTTATTTTGGCATGCCCCGGGGCTTTAAATTCGCCGCCGGCGCGGCACCACCTCAAGTTGAATCGTCTGTTTGGCAGGGGTGGCGCTGACGGTCAGCTTCTGGGGCGCAGGCTCCACAAACTGCAAGGCATGCCACACCTTGACGCTGACGGCACCGTCGGGCACGTCGTCCAGCGTTACCACACCGTCCAGGCCGGTCTTGACGGTCCAGGGTGAGTCCGCCACATAAATGTGACCGCTCATGGAGCCATGAATGAAGCAGCCCAAAATGGAGGTACCGGTAGCTCCGGGCTGGTTCATGACGATGTCTTCAGTCTTGGCGGGCTTGCCTTCGGTCTTGCCCTCCAACCGAAGAGAAAACCCGTCATTCGGGCTGGGCGCAGCCCCCGGGGTGAGAGAGCGGCTGGGCAAGGCCAGCCCGGGTGCGGACACCCGCACCTGGTGGTCCCACGGGTCACTGTTGGCGAAGCGGATTTTGGCGCCCGGTGACACCACAGTCACTGCGGGCACAAACTGCATTTTTTCCTGATTGATCAGTGCGCTCAAAGGGGGCGGGTTTTTGGCAACTCCCTTGCCCTCGGGCACCACGATCACCACCGCATCAAGCAGGGGCTTGCCGTTTTTGTCCAATACCGTCACCTGCAAGCTGCCCGCCACAGCGCTGGCCGCCATGGCCGTAGCGCCCAACGCGCCCATGACACGCCGAGCCAGGCCTTTGTTTTTAAAACTGCTGTGCATGGCTCAGTCCTTCACCGTGATCACGTCACGGTACATCGGGGCGAGCTTGGCGAGCAACTGGTTTTGGGCGCCAAAGGCAATGCCCTGGGCGTCCATGGCCAGCTGCAGCACCTCCACCAGTGCGTTGAAATCGGACTTGGTGATGTCCAGGTTGCTGTGGGAGGTCTTCATGTCTGCGCCTTTGTAGACGCATGGCCCGCCAATGGCCACGCAAATTTGATCTACCAGCTGCGCCTTCACATGTTTTTGGTCAGCGGGCTTGAAATGAGGGCCCGTGCGCGGATCAGCCAGCAGACGCTCCATGAAGTCGTCCATGAGCTTGACCAGACCCGGCTTTTCGCCAAAGGTCTTGTACAAGGGGGTGGTTTGGGAAAACGCGGGCGCAGCCAGCGCGCTGCAAGCGACCAGGGTGAGGGCAATGATTGATTTTTTCATGGTGGGTATTCAATAAGCAGATGGCAACAGGCAAATGGGATAGTGACCAAAACGGGAGGCTAAGCCCAGGTTAAAAAGCGACTTGGGCCGACAGGTAGTAACCCGTTTGCTTGCGGTTGCCGGTGATGCCCGGCACGATGCGCCCCAGATCGACGTAAGCCAGGGTCACCGAGGTGTGTTTGTTCGGCGCCCAGGCCACAAAAAGGTCTTTCCAGTTGTCTTCTGCCAGCGCATCACCCAAGCCAGCTGCGCGGCCCAACGCCTCCAGGTTGTTGGGCTTGACGCGGTATTCGGCGCCCACAGCCCAGTTTTTACTCAACAGATAAGCCACCGAGAACTCGGGCACGAGACTGCGGCTGCTGCGGCCAGGCGCACCTGAGCCAAAGCCCAACAAGCCGTTTTGGTTGGCGTTGGTGTATCGCAGCGTCCCGTTGACGAGCACACTTTGCGCCAGCAACAACTTGGTGGCGCTCACATACACATCGGTGCCGCTGGTTCGGGTGTCCAGAAAATTGAGGACGGAGGCCAACGAACCCGGAGACACCCGCTTGTGCTCCAGTCCGACGGCGATTTGGGGCATCCAGGAGTCACTGTCGAGCACCGCATCACCCGCCACCTTGACCTTGACGCCCAAAATATCCATGTTGATGTGCTGCCCCGGCGTCACGCCAAAAGGGGCAATGCCGTTGAGGGCAATCGACGGGGAGGCATTGAAGTCTTGCCGTGCCAGCGAGACTTCGACCCGGTCATGCCAGCCCACAGCCGCGCCCACGGTGGTCAGGCCGTAGTCCTGGGTACTGGCCCGCGTGACGAAGGCCGTGCCGCCAATTTCGCCGCTGGTGGCATTGGTGCCAATGACTGCCCAGGGCGTCATGCCCCCGCCTGCCGCGCCATCGATGGCGCTAACGCCCCCGGTTAACAACAATTTGCCGGTATCGGCCAGCGCATGGGTGCCGCACAGGCCCAAAATTGCGAGTGCCAAAGCGTTTTTTAGAGTCTTCATCATGTTTCAGTTGCGTGTTGTGAAGGGGTTGGTGGGTCCGCCGGGAGCGATCATCAAACCGGCCCCCAAATCCTATACGCAGCTGCTGGGAAAGTGGATTCAAAAAAACCGTCTAAATAAATCGGTTATTTCGCATCTGGCATCCGCTGGCGCTTTCCCTGCGTATTTAAATCATGATTTATTACCAATTTAACGCTCTAGCCGGCATATCTATTGCCTATATAGCTACTTATTTAATAGCTTCATATTTACTGCGGGCAACAGATTTCAACAAAAACACCGATCTCGACACTCAAATAAAAAGGCGGCGATGGATCGCTGACAATGTTCCCATGAACACCTATGCCAATGATGCTGAACTGATTGCCCTTCTCGACCGGGTCGCGGCGCAAGACCATGCGGCCTTGAAGGCGCTGTATGACGGCTGCGCCTCCAAGCTCTTTGGGCTGGCCCTGCGCGTGGTCGGCCAGCGTGAATGGGCCGAAGACGTGTTGCAAGAAGCCTTTATGAGCATCTGGCGCTCCGCCGGGGACTACCGCGCCTCCCTGAGCCCGCCCATGGCCTGGCTGGCCCTGATCGTGCGCAGCCGGGCGCTGGACTTGCTGCGCCGACGCAAGGCTGAGCGCAGCCACGTCACACAAGACATTGACGAGGAGATGAGCGACACCCTGGCCGGCGACTCGGCCTGCCCGCTGGACACAGCCCAGGCCAGCCAACAGGCGCGCGCCCTGCACAACTGTCTGGTGCAGCTTGAAAACCGCCAGCGCGAGGTCGTGAGCCTGGCCTACATCCGTGACCTCAGTCACACGGAACTCGCCGAACAATTGAAGCTGCCTCTGGGCACGGTAAAAACCTGGATTCGGCGCGGACTTGACCAGCTGCGCACCTGCATGTCCCGGTTTGCGTGAGAACAACAGCATGAACCTGATCCAACATCCTGAACTGATTGACCGCCTGGCCGCCAGCTTTGCACTGGGCACCCTGCGGGGTGGCGCGCGCCGCAGGTTTGAGGCCCTGGCCCGTGAACACACTCAAGTCCGGGTGGCAGCCTTGGCGTGGCAAGCGCGCATCGCCAGCCTGAACGAGTTGCAGGCGGCGTCCGACCCCAGTCCGGCCGTTTGGACCCGCATCGACAACCTGGTGCAGGGCGAAAAAGACGCCCGCGCCATGCAACTCACCCGGGAAAACCACGCCAGGGAGGCTGCGCGCATCAGCTCGGGGCCACCAAGCTGGCTGCGCAGTCTGGCGCTGTGGCGCGGG
This sequence comes from Rhodoferax sp., assembly GCA_030683195.1. GTDB lineage: Bacteria > Pseudomonadota > Gammaproteobacteria > Burkholderiales > Burkholderiaceae_C > Rhodoferax. The sequence goes on from JAUXQA010000457.1 coordinate 4,940, forward strand.
GCCACTGCCGCAGGCGCCTTGGCCACGGCGGTGGTGGTGGTCACCGGTTTGAACCTGCGCGAGCAAATGGGGGGCCAAATCACCGAGCTGCAGGCCAAACTGCTGGCTACGCCCAACATTGAATACGTGGCCGTGCTGTCGGATGACAAGCAGGCGGCCTCCATGCTTGTCACCTTCGATGCGAAAAACAAGAAACTCATGCTGCAGCGCGTGGGCGGTTTTCATGAACCTGGCGACCGCTCCTTGCAGCTCTGGGCCTTGCCGCCCACGGGCGGGCCCAAGTCACTGGGTGTTTTGGGGACCGAACCCCTGCTGCGCCTGACTGCCGCCGAGGGCGATGTGCGCGAAGTGC
>JAUXQA010000473.1 GCA_030683195.1 Rhodoferax sp.
TGACGGTGCCGGTGGTGGCGCCCGTCCTGATGGCGGACCCGGATCGTTTGATGCAGGTTTTGCTGAATTTACTGTCGAATGCGGCCAAGTTTGTGCCCGTGCCCGGTGGTCGGATTGGTGTCAGTTTGCAATGCGACGATACGGGTGTGACCGTAGCCGTGACCGACAACGGGCCCGGTGTTGCGGTGGAGCAGCAGGCTTTGATTTTTGATCGTTTTCGTCAGGGGGGGGATGCCAGCAACCGGCCGCAGGGAACCGGTTTGGGCTTGCCCATCAGCCGCCAGATCGTGGGTCATTTTGGTGGGCGTCTGTGGTTCGAGCCCAACCCGGCGGGGGGGGCGACCTTCCTGTTTTTCTTGCCTGCAAGCCTTGCGGCCTGATTTTTTTAAACCCTCACTGTGGATGACAACATGAACCTTAAAGTGCTGGTGGCCGATGACGAGCCCAACATTGTGATTTCTCTGGAGTACTTGCTCAAGCGTGAGGGCTACACCGTGCTGGTGGCCAAGGATGGCCAGGAGGCCCTCGACGCGATCGCATTGGAGCGGCCTGATTTGGTGCTGCTGGACGTGATGATGCCCAAGAAAACTGGTTTTGAAGTTTGTCAGGCGGTGCGCGCCAACGAAGCCTTGCAGTCCACCAAAATCCTGATGCTGACCGCCAAGGGGCGCGATACTGACCTGGCCAAGGGACTGGCCCTGGGGGCCGATGCCTACATGACAAAACCTTTTTCGACCCGTGAATTGGTATTGAAGGTGGGGCAGATGTTGGGGCGTGCGCCATGAAGATCGACCGGCGACTGCTCCTGGCGATTGCCGTGATTGGCGTGGCTACGCTGGTCTGGTTGTTGCTGACGATCGGTTTGATTGCCTCGACCCTGGAGCCTGTACAACGCGCCCTGGTGGCAGAGCAACTGGCGCCGCGAATGGTGCTGATCGGCATGACCTGGTTGTTTGGCCTGGTGCTGATTGGCGCCACGCTGCGGTGGTTGTTTCGGCGTTATGCGAGTTCGCCAGCTCGCTTGCTTGAGCAAACCCGGGTTTTGTTGGCCGCCCCCAAAGCCGCGCCCATGCACCACCAGGGCACCCTTGAGACGCAAGCCCTGGCCGAGGCTATCTTTCAATTGGCCTCGCAGCGAGACACCCTGCGGGAAGACGTAGCCGCGCAGATTGAGCAAGCCAGCCTGAGCGTGCAGCAGGAAAAAAACCGCCTGGCCGCGCTGATGTCCGAACTCACCCAAAGCGTGGTGGTGTGCAATCTGGATGGCCGCATCATTCTTTACAACAACCGCGCGCGGCTGCAGTTCAAAACACTCTCGCAAACCCCTGCTGTGGCTGGCGGGGCCGAGTTGGTGGGCATCGGGCGTTCCATTTATGCCGTGTTTGACCGGCAACTGGTGGCGCATGCGCTGGACAGCATTCAGCAGCGCATCGTTCGCGGGGCGGGCAGCCCTTCAGCACAGTTTGTCACCACCACGCAGGCCGGGCAGTTGCTCAAGGTGCAAATGGCTCCGGTGCGCAACGTCGACGCCCCTAGCCATGCAGAGATTCATGGCTTTGTCCTGATGCTGGACAACGTGACGCGCGCCTTTGAAGAAGAGCATTTGCGTGACCAGCTGCTGCATGGCTTGACTGAGGGCAGTCGCTCGTCGCTGGCCAACATTCAGGCCGCAGTGGAGATGCTGGCTTACCCGGACCTGGAGCCGGCCATGCGTGAGCGCTTTCTGGCCGTGGTGCGCGAAGAGGTCGGCAGCATGAGCTTGCGCGTCACTGATTTGGCGCAAAAATCCACACAAGGCCTGAAGGCGCGGTGGCCGCTCGAAGAGATGATGGGCGCCGATGTGCTGCTGGCGACCCAGCGCCGCATCGAGGCCCGCACCCAGCGTACCGTCTCGCTGGAAAATCTGGATCAGGGTCTGTGGCTCAAAGTGGACAGCTTCAGCCTGACTCAGGCGCTGGACTACCTGGCAATGCGACTGGTGGATGAGTTCGATGTGCGTTTTTTCCGGTTGCGCCTGCAGGCGGCGGGCGAGCGTGCCCAGCTGGACCTGATCTGGACCGGGCAGGCGATGAGCACCGAGACCGTGATGAGCTGGGAGATGGACAGCATGCGTTTTGGGGCCGAAAGCACACCGCTGACAGTACGTGATGTGGTGGAGCGCCATGGCGGCGAAATGTGGTTTGAGCGGGAGCGCGCCCGCCATGAGGCGTTTTTCAGGTTCTTGCTGCCTTTGGCCAGCGTGCAGGAGCAAATGGAAGCCACCCAAATTTTGCACAACGACAGCCGCCCCGAGTACTACGACTTTGACCTGTTCCAGTCCACCGATCAAAGTCATGCCCTGGAAGACCGTTTGCTCAGTGACTTGACCTATACCGTGTTTGATACCGAGACGACAGGCCTGAGTCCGTCGGGCGGCGATGAAATCATTCAAATCGGTGCGGCACGCATCGTCAATGGCAAGCTTTTGCGCCAGGAGAGCTTTGAGCAACTCGTTAACCCGGGGCGTTTGATTCCGGCGGCTACGATTCCGATTCATGGCATCACCCAGGACATGGTGATGGGCAAGCCGGCAATTGGCGAGGTGTTGCCCGCGTTTCATGCCTTTGCCCAGGACACGGTGCTGGTGGCGCACAACGCGGCGTTTGACATGAAGTTTTTGCAGTTGCAGCAAGCCAAGACGGGGCTGGTGTTCAACCATCCGGTGCTAGACACCTTGTTGCTGTCGGCCGTGGTGCACCCCAATCAGGAGTCGCACCGGCTGGAGGCCATTGCCGAGCGTTTCAACATCACGGTGCTGGGCCGGCACACGGCCTTGGGCGATGCTTTTGTGACGGCGGAAGTCTGGCTGCGCCTCTTGCCTCTGCTTCAGGCGATGGGCATTCACACCTTGCGCCAAGCCCGTGAAGCGGCGCAAAAAACCTACTACGCCCGGCTGAAATATTAAGTATGAGCGCTGTTATATTTAACGCTCAACCCATACATTTTTCCTGGTAATCGTCAAAAATGAACTCAAAAAACCTGCAGCGTGGCGCCATCAGCGGCGACGGCATTGCCCTCTTGATTGGTGGCGCTGCACTGGGCGGGCTCTTTATTTATTCCGCGATGTCCGGGTATGAACTGCCCTTGTGGCCCGCGCTGGCCGTGACTGCGGTGAACCTGGTGGCGGCTGGCCGGTTAGCCTGGTCTGTGATCCAGGCCAAAAAGCGCCGAACTTAAGAGGCCTGGGGCGGGCGTGTCTCAAAAACGTCCGCCAGAATAGCGCTGCTGCAGTACCTCTTGAAGGGTTTGCACCACCTCAAAAGCGTCTTTCAGGTGACTGCGTTCGAAATTCGACAGCTCGTCCAGGGCAAAAAAGTTGTCGGGCGCCTTGCCTTGGGCCATCTGGCGGGACTGATGGGCAATGCGCAACCTGCCCAGAAATTCGAGCGCATCGCGCAGGTCCCGGGCGCTTTGGGCGCTGACTTCACCCGCCTGGGCCGATACCTCCAGCCGGTCATGGGTGTTGGCCACGGTGACGCCGGCAGCCAGGGCATAGACCCGGGCCAGGTCCACAATCGGAACAATGCCGCTGTGTTTGAGGTCAATCGCGCGCGCGCCTTCACCCTCCTTGATCAGGGTGATGCGTCCAAACAGGCCCAGGGGCGGTCGGTGTTTGAGGGCGTTGCTCACCATGTGGGCAAGAAACAGGCTGTTGCCCTTGGTGCGCTGTGCGACTTCTTCGCGCAGGCTATTGATGAGTTCGGCTTTGCCGTAGATCGCGCGCAGGTCAAAAAAAACACAAGTGAGCATCAACGCCTTGGGTTTGGGCTGATCCACCCAGGTTTGAAAGTAATGCGCCCAGACTTTGCGTGGCTGGCGCCAGGTGTCGGTCATGGCCATCATCGCGCCGGGGCAGTGAATGTAGCCACACGCAGCCAGACCGTCGCACACCCATTTGCTGAAAGCTTTGAAGTACTCGCCATGCAGCGCTTCTTCAAAACTATCGTCAAGAACCAGGCAGTTGTCCTGGTCCGACTTGGCGGTTTGCTCACTGCGTGCCTGTGACCCGGCGGCCACCCAGACATAGTCGATGGGTGCGGGCCCAAGGCGGGCTTCTGCGAGGTGAATCAGCCGGGTGGTCAGCGCATCGGTGATGGCAGTAACGATATGCCCTGTGCTGTAAGCGCTGGCCTGGGCTGCCGCCAGGTTTTGCTGCAGCAGCTTGATGCGCGAGCTGATCTGCACCAGACCTTCGAGGGTGGTTTGCTTGTAAATGTCACCGGCCAGGTAGACGGCCGAGGTGCTGTGTTGTTCGGTCAGGTCGGTGGCGGTGATCATGCCGGCGATACGCTGTCCGTCCATCACCGGCACATGGTGGATGTTGTGGCGCGCCATCATCAGCAGGGCCTCGAAGGCCGGGCTGTTGGCTTGTAGCGTCAGGGGCGCCAGGGTGGCAATGTCGGCCACGGGGCGCCCGCTGTCCAGCCCCTGGGCCACCACCCGGTTGCGCAGGTCGCGGTCGGTGATCAGGCCAAACAAGTGGTTTTGCTCCACCAGCAACACCGACGAAACACGCCGGTCACGCATCAGTTCTGCCGCTGCACGAATGGTCGCCGTGGGCGACAGGGTAATGGCCTCGCGCTTGAGTAGCGAGCGAATCGGGGCCGACAGCAGGTTGAGTGATGTGCCTTGGGTTTCAGCGGGGGCGTAGCCGGGTGAGTCTTCGGGTAGCTGCCCGGGCGCCGGGTGGCTTGGCGGGAAGGTGTCAGATGATGTCATGATCAATCCAGAAAACGCGGCAGACAGGCCGTCAGGTAGCGTACTGTAGTGCCGCTGTTACACCGGCATTCAGGTCGGGGTAGGTATGCTCCGGGCCAATGGCGGCCATAAAACCGCAACGCCGGGCCATATCCAGCGGTTGATGGTTGAGCCCGCAGACCAGCAGGCGCACGCCCGACTTGGTGCAGGCGCGTGCCAGGTCATTGAGGGTGTCGGCTCCGGAGGAGTCGACATAGATCACGTTTTTCATGTCCAGCAACAGGACCTGGTGAGGCAGGTTTTCCCGCAGGTCTTCAATCAGCTTGACGGCGCCGAAAAACAGCGCGCCATACAGCCTGAAGCCCGCAAACCAGACCGGATGTGTGGCGGTGGGCGCAGACAGGGTCGGGTGGTCTGTCAGGCTGATGGGCTCGAAGCGTGACAGGCTGGAGATCCGGTAGATGAAGGTGATGCACGCCGCCACCAGGCCGACCTCGACCGCTACCGTCAAATCAAACACCACCGTCAGGAAAAAAACCGCCAGCAAGGTGATGCGGTAAGGCATGCGGAACTGCCGCAAGTGCAGGAACTCGCGCCACTCGCCCATGTTCCAGGCCACAAACATCAGAATGGCCGCCATGGCCGCTAGCGGGATGTCCTGGGCCAGGGGTGCTGCCAACAGCACAATCAGCAGCAGGGTGACCGCATGCACAATGCCGGCCACCGGGCTGCTGGCGCCGCTTTTGACATTGGTCACTGTGCGCGCGATGGTGCCGGTGGCCGGCATGCCGCCAAAAAATGGCGTGACGAAGTTGGCGATGCCCTGGGCCATGAGTTCCTGGTTCGGGTTGTGGCGGTCATCGATCATGCCGTCGGCCACCCGTGCGCACAGCAGGGACTCGATGGCGCCCAACATTGCCAAGGTGGCTGCGGGTATCAGCAGGTAGCGGGCGGACGCCCAGGAGAACTCGGGCCATACCAGTGCTGGCAAAGTGGATGGAATTCCCCCAAAGCGGCTGCCTATGGTCTCTACCGGTAAATTGAACATTGCCACACCGGCAGTGGCCAGCACCAGGGCCACCACAGATCCCGGGGCCAGGGCACATCGTGCGGCCCATCCATGCTTTTGGGCCAGCTTGGGAATTGCCACCTGCCAGACTACGATGACACCCAGGCTGGTCATTGCCAGTGCGGTGGCCGGCCAGCTGATCGTCGGCAGGGCTGTGTGCAGAGCCGACAAAATGCCAAAGAAGTCTGCCGGCATGGTGGCAATGCTCAGGCCCAAAAAGTCCTTGATTTGCGAAAGCGCAATGAGCACGGCAATGCCGTTGGTAAAGCCGATCACCACGGCCACCGGGATGAACCGAATCAGGGTGCCCAGCTTGAACACGCCCATGGCAAACAACATCACGCCCGACATGTCAGTGGCAATGATGAGGTTGGCCAGTCCGTAGCGCTCGA
>JAUXQA010000479.1 GCA_030683195.1 Rhodoferax sp.
CCACTGGCAACAAGAACGTCATCACCTACAAGCACATGGCAGCCATGAAAGACCAGGCCATCGTGTGCAACATCGGTCACTTTGACAACGAAATTGATGTCGCGTCGCTGGACAAGTGCAAGTGGGAAGAGATCAAGCCCCAGGTGGACCACGTGATTTTCCCGGCTAAGGGCAAGACACCCGCCAAGCGCATCATCTTGCTGGCCAAAGGCCGTCTGGTGAACCTGGGTTGCGGCACCGGCCACCCCAGTTTTGTGATGAGCTCCAGCTTTGCGAACCAGACCATCGCCCAGATCGAGTTGTTCACCAAGCCCAAGGAATACAAGGCCGGTCAGGTCTATGTGTTGCCCAAGCACCTGGACGAAAAAGTGGCCCGTTTGCACCTGAAGAAGGTTGGCGCCATGTTGTCCGAACTGACCGACGAGCAAGCCGCCTACATTGGCGTGAGCAAGGCCGGCCCGTACAAAGCTGACACATACCGCTACTGATGCGCATTGATCAATTGCTGGTGGCCCGCGGCCTGGCAAGCACCCGCTCTCAGGCTCAGCGCCTGATTGCGGGTGGTGTGAAATGGCGCAAGGGCAACGACTGGAAAGCAGTCGTCAAGAACGGTGACGATGTGCCGGATGACGCTGCCATTGAGCTGATGGATGACTCCGAGGCGCGTTATGTGTCCCGGGGTGGCCTGAAGCTGGAAGCCGCCCTCAAACAAGTGGGCTTGTCCGTGACCGGGCTGGCCTGTCTGGATGTGGGGCAGTCGACCGGCGGCTTTACCGACTGCCTGCTGCAGCACGGCGCTGCTTCGGTGGTGGGTGTGGATGTGGGTAGTGCCCAACTGCACCCCAGTTTGCGCGCCGATCCTCGAGTGTTGTGTGTTGAGAATGTCAACGCTCGCGCCCTGGTTGCTTCTGATTTGATAGCAGCCTACCAAGATAGCACGTCGGCTGAAGGCCAATTTTATGCTGAATCCGATGATTTGGATGATGACGCAGGCTTTTCACCTGAATTTGACTTGATCGTGGCTGATTTGTCCTTCATTTCGCAAACTTTGGTGTTGCCTGCTGTGGTGCCTTTTCTCAAGGCAGGCGGCACGCTGCTGACGCTGGTCAAGCCTCAGTTTGAGTTGCAACCCGGCCAGGTGGGCAAGGGTGGCATTGTGAAAGATGCCGCCTTTTATCCGCTGATTGAGCAGCGCCTGCGTGAGGCCTGCACTTCGCTGGGTCTGACGGTGACTGCGTGGTTTGATTCGCCCATTGAAGGTGGCGATGGCAACCGCGAGTTTTTCATTTGTGCTCGCAATACCGCACCGGCGGGTGAGCTTTGACTGTGCTTTTCAAGAATTCACCATGAGCAAGACGACCTGCATTCCCTACAGCATTGAGTTTTTCCCACCGAAGACGCCGGAAGGTGTCGAGAAGTTGCGGGTGGTGCGCCAGGATTTGTATGCTTTGAAGCCGGAGTTTTGCTCTGTGACGTTTGGCGCGGGTGGCTCCACGCAAGAGGGCACGTTCAACACCGTGCGCGATATCCTGGCCGAAGGGGTGAATGCGGCCTCGCATTTCTCCTGTATTGGCGCCACGCGTGACACGGTGCGCGCCCAACTCGCCACGCTCAAGGCCATGGGGGTCAAGCGCCTGGTGGCTTTGCGCGGCGATTTGCCCAGCGGTTATGGGGCGGGTGGCGAGTTTCATTACGCCAGTGATCTGGTGGCATTCATCCGCGCTGAAACTGGCGATGACTTTTTCATTGAGGTGGCGGCCTACCCGGAGGTACACCCCCAAGCCAAGTCGCCAGCGGCCGACTTGCAGGCGTTTGCAGCCAAGGTGAAGGCAGGTGCCAATTCGGCCATTACCCAGTATTTTTACAATTCGGACGCTTACTTTCGCTTTCTGGAAGAGACCGATGCCTTGGGGCTGACGATTCCGGTGGTGCCGGGCATCATGCCGATCACCAGCTCCACCCAGTTGATGCGCTTCAGCGACGCCAGCGGCGCCGAGATTCCACGCTGGATTCGCTTGCGCTTGCAGAGCTTTGGCGATGATGTGGCCTCCATCAAGTCGTTTGGCCTGGATGTCGTAACCGACTTGTGTGAACAACTTCGCGCTGGTGGCGCACCCGGCCTGCATTTCTACAGCATGAACCAGAGTGTGGCCACGCTGGAGATTTGCAAGCGGCTGGCCTGATCACAGAAGCTTGCGGCGCCGGGCAAGTGCCAGGCCGATCAAGCCCGCACCCAGCAGGGCGAGCGATCCAGGCTCTGGCACGGCCAAAGGTGGGTCGCCAGCAATCATGTCTTGTCGGTTTGCAGATTCAAAAACCATCACGGTTGCTGGGTCCATGCTGGCGTAGGTGCCAACCGCCGACTTGAATGAATTCCAGTAGCCATTGGTTGTGGTTTCAAGACCGGTGGCTTTGAAACTGCCCGCACCCAAATCCCAACCCGAGACGTCGTACCGGCTCTCCCAAATGCCAAGCTGAATGGCCGCGCCCTGAGCGCCGTCAACAGGGTGCAACCAGGCATAGGGGTCATCCACCGGGCTGGGGCTGGCGGCGTTCATCACACCGTTGACGGCACCCAAAAAACTCAAGGTCCGCGAGAAAGCGCCACTGAAGTTGATGGTGTAGTTCACTACATCAAGCGCGCCGATGCCTTGAAAGAGGTCGTAGCAATACATGTAGACGTCATTGATGCCATCTACAAAAATGGACGGCGCTACACCCACCAGGTTGGAGGCGGTTCCCTGAAAGCGGCTGGCGTTCACTGTGCTTGCACCGGCGGGCGAGGTGATGTTGACTGAGTCGAAACCGGAGCCGTTGTGGATGGGGTTGTCAAACGTGATGGTGACCGTGGCAGGCGCTGCACTGCAAACGGCTGCAGCACAGGCAAAGGCCACCAGGGTGAGGGTTGACTTGAACAGCTTCATCACAGACTCCAGAGGTTGAAAACAGGCACCTCAGCACAAATCGGGCCACATTTTTAAGTCCATGTTATGTAACGCTTTTTTTAATTTGAAATAAAAAGTAACTTAAAAGTGTCAAGAATATCGACACCCTTCAAGGCACTTGTGGCCTCATCGTCGGCTCGACTTCAGATTGTTCTACCGTGCCGACGGGTACCTCTCAAGTGCAGCAGCAAGGCCTTTGCACCTGTTTCACAGAGCTGGATCACGTTGTCAAATCCCTGTGCATTGCCGTAATACGGGTCCGGCACGATGGTCTCGTTGAGTTCTGGTGCGAACGACAGGAACAGGCGAAGCTTGTGCTGGTGTTGCGCTGGACACAGACGCTGCAGGTCAGTGAGGTTGCGGAGGTCCATGGCCAAAATCAAATCAGAGTGCTGGCAGTCTTGCACAGTCACTGGGCGAGAGCGCAGTTGCCCGGCCTCATACCGGTAGCGAACAAGCGCCGCACGTGCTCTCGGGTCCATCCCCTCTGCAACCAGGGGCGCGTGGGTGCCTGCGGAATCAATGACCAAAGGGGTTGCCAGCGGCCCCTCTGTTGCCAACTGGCGAGTGATCACGTGCGCCATGGGCGATCGGCAAATATTGCCTGCGCAAACGATGAGTAACTTGGTCATGGCGTCAGACTCCAGGGGCAGTTCGTGGGTGTAGGGACCGTTGATCATGGGTGTCACAAGCCTGTGACTTTCTTGAGAAAAATCAATTTAGAAAATAGCGTTCAAAGGAGACTTGTTGCACAGGATGCGGACTTGCTACCGACTCCATGGATCTCATTCAATTTGTACAGGGGGAACGCTTTGAGAAATATTCATCACCATGTCAGGACAGCTTTTCTATGGGTAGTTGCTGCATTGTCCATGGGGCTGCTGGCTGCCTGTGCCGGCAGCCCGGGCGCGTATCCCCCTGCACCCATTTCGGCAGCGACAACAGACTACAACTATGTGGTGGGCGCTGGCGACACGCTCAATATTATTGTGTGGCGCAACCCCGAGTTGTCCATGTCGGTGCCGGTTCGCCCTGATGGAAAAGTATCCACGCCACTGGTGGATGAACTGGTGGCGCAAGGCAAGACCTCGGTCGAAATTGCCAGGGCGGTGGAGAAGGCATTGAGCCAGCTGGTGCGGGACCCGGTGGTGACTGTCATTGTGAGTGGCTTTGTGGGGCCTTACAGCGAGCAGATTCGGGTCGTTGGCGAAGCCACCCGACCCCAGTCTTTGCCATATACCAAAAACATGACAGTTCTGGATGTGATGATCGCCGTGGGTGGCCTCACTGACTTTGCCGATGGCAATGCTGCCTCCATCACACGGGCATCCGACGGTGACAAGCGCTATTCCGTGCGGCTCAAGGATCTCATCAAGCAGGGCGATATCTCTGCCAATGTGCAGATGAAGCCGGGCGACATTCTCATCATTCCCCAAGGCTGGTTCTAAAGCCATCTTCCCTTCTGGTTGCAGCTTCGCTATCGCGAGGGCGTAGCCGTGTTCGTTGTCTGACCGCAAGGACTTGATCTGATGGATGAGCTAATTAGTCAAATTAAAACGGCCGCACAAGGCATGTGGAAGCACCGCTGGCTAGGCTTGTTGGTGGCGTGGGTGGTGACCGGTGTCGGCACCTTTGTTGTGCTGTCTGTGCCTGATAAATACGAGGCCACAGCGCGTATTTTTGTCGATACACAGTCGATTCTGAAGCCCTTGATGTCGGGCCTGGCGGTGCAGCCCAATGTGGATCAGCAGGTCGTGATGCTGAGCCGCACGCTTATCAGCCGGCCCAACGTGGAGCGACTCATTCGCATGGCCGATCTTGACTTGAAAGTGCAGACAAGCGAGGCACGAGAGGCTTTGATTGACACCTTGATGAAGCAACTGGAAATCCGCAATGTCGGGCGAGACAATCTCTATGTGCTGTCCTACCGGGACACCAACCCCGACATGGCCAAGAAGGTGATTCAGTCCCTTGTTTCCATCTTTGTTGAGTCCAGCCTGGGAGATGCACGCAAGGATTCTTCGACTGCGCGCAAGTTCATTGATGAACAGATCAAGGTCTATGTGGCCAAGCTGGAGGAGGCCGAGGCACGCCTGAAAGAATTCAAGTTGCGAAATCTGGACGTCCAGAACGCCGATGGCATGGACATGGCGGGACAGCTTGGCGCACTGAGCAATCAACTCAACCAGGCCCGCCTGGAATTGCGTGAGGCTGTGAACGCCCGCGACTCGGCTCGACAGCAACTGGAGGCAGAAAAGAATCAGAGCACTGACACGACAGCGCGCAGTCTGTTGCATGAATCCGCGCTGGCGATCTCCACGCCTGAAATCGATGCCCGTATCGAGATTCAACGGCGCACACTGGATGGCCTGCTGCAGCGCTTCACTGAGCAGCATCCTGATGTGGTGAGCACCAAACGCTTGATCAATGAGTTGGATGAACTCCGGCAGAAGCAAATCCAGGCTCTGCGCAAGACCGCGATGACCACGCCCACCATGTCGTCTGCCAACGGCCTTGTGTTTCAGGAGTTGAGTCGCCTGTTGGCCACCTCGGAGGTCCAGGTAGCGTCTTTGAGCGCCAGGGTTCAGGAGTACGAGCGGCGTTACAGCCGGTCACGTGAGTCCATGAAAAGAGCGCCCCAGATTGAAGCTGAATTTGCCCAGCTCAACCGGGACTACGACATTAACCGCAAAAACTACGACGACCTGGTGACGCGCCGGGAAAAAGCTGCGCTGTCAGGCGACCTGGAGGTGGCTGCCGGGGTCGCAGATTTCAGACTGATTGATCCGCCCCGTGCATCTCCAAAACCTGTGGCTCCCAATCGGTTATTGCTGATGCCGCTAGCGCTGTTGGCGGCACTTGCAGCGGGCCTGTTCACTGCCTTTGCAGCCAGCCAGTTGCGCGCAGTTTTCTACGACGGACGGTCGCTGCGCGAGGCCGTGGGTCTCCCTTTGCTGGGAGTGGTTGCCATGGTTCTGGACGAGTCTCAACTGCGTCGGGAGCGGTATGAGTTGAAGAAGTTTTTCGCAGCCTCCGGCGGGTTACTTTTGACCTTCACCGCTGGCATGGTCATTTTTTCCCTGATGTCCGGGCGGGCAGCATGAACAAAGATATGAGTAGTTTGATCGAGC
>JAUXQA010000485.1 GCA_030683195.1 Rhodoferax sp.
AGCACACCGCCGGTCAGGGTGCCGATATAGCCTGCACCCAAGGACTCAATCAAGCCGAGCAAAATACCGCCCAAAACGGCACCACCCAAATTACCGATTCCACCAAACACAGCAGCAGTAAAGGCCTTGAGGCCGGGCAAAAAGCCCATGGTGTGCTGGACCGTGCCGTAGTTGGCAGCCCACATCACGCCTGCAATGGCGGCCAAAACCGCACCGATCACGAAGGTGGCAGAAATCACAACATCAGGCTTCACGCCCATCAAGGCGGCTACGCGCGGGTTCTCGGCTGTGGCACGCATGGCGCGGCCCAGTTTGGTGTAGTTCACCAGCCACATCAGAACGGCCAAAGAAACCGCTGTCATGCCCAAAATCAGCACTTGGGTGGGTGTAATCACAGCGCCGCCAATCTCGAACGGAGTACGCGGCAAGAGCGTGGGATACGGCTTGTAGTTGGGTTTCCAAATGATCATGGCCAGGGTTTGCAGCAAGATGGACATACCGATGGCGGTGATCAGTGGTGCCAGCCGGGGGCTGTTGCGCAAAGGTTTGTAAGCCACCCTCTCGATCACCAGGTTCAGCGTGGCGGCCACCACGCACGCAATGATCATGGCAATGAAAAGAATCACGTAGCCGGGCGTGCCTGGCATGGCGTTTTGCATCAGGCCGATGATGGACCAACTGGTGAGTGCGCCGACCATAAGCACCTCGCCATGGGCAAAATTTATCAGGCCAATGATGCCGTACACCATGGTGTAGCCCAGCGCTACAAGGGCGTACATGCTGCCCAACACCAGACCATTGATGATCTGCTGTATGAAGGTATCCATAAAAAAATCTCCGATTTTTGACCGGCGCCTGATTCAGCCAGAGAAGCTGAAAAACAGTGCGGCCTTGTGGGTTCAACCAGTTCTTTAGCAATAAACCTGCCAACGTAAAGACGGGTGCAGTTTGGTGGACAGGATTGTAGCCACGGGGTTTCCAGGCTAAGCCCTTGATTCACTTGGGTTTACCCTTGGTATTTCAGAACATCAGCCTAAACTTAAAGCAATTAGATTTACTAATACAAAGACACCAGCTATTCACGAACAGCCGCATGAAATGCCTTGCAGTACAGGATGACAGGCAATCCTGCGATCAACAGGGGCGGACTTTGAACTCGACCCGTCGATCCAATGCATCGCGAAGATCGTCGGTCCCTGTCCCAATCAGGTTCTCTTTAAACCCCATACCCACAGGCTGAATTCGACCCGAGATTTCCGGAGCCATGAGGTCCAGGCGCCGTTGGATGGTGGCACCGCGCTGCAAAGACAAGCGGTTATTCACCTGCTCCGTACCTGTCTTGCTGGTATGCCCCACTACGAGCATGCATACCTTGGCAGCAGCAGTTTCACGAGCAATCTGCCTCAACCACATGGCATAAGGCGCATTGACCTTGGAATCACCGATGAATTCGACCGAACCAGGTCGAAACAAAAACTTCACTGACAAATTATTGGTCGCCAAGCCCAATGCCACGATCCGCCCAAACGCGGCCTCGGCCGCGTCCATTCGTTCGAGTTGCATCTGGCATAAATAAATACCATTCAACACGTGGAGCTGCTGACCGGCTGGACGAGACACTGCCGCCTCGTAATATTTCAACGCTTCATCACAGCGCCCGTTCTCGTACTGTTTGTCGCCATCGGAGATCAGGGCGGCAACAGGCAGTCTGGACAAATACAACCCATCGGCCTCCGCTCCCGCACGAGTCTGGGCAGTCTTGATCTGACCATCAGTCGCACGGTCTTTGGAAACTGCCGGGCTCTCCCTAAAAAACCGGGTGGGGGTTTCGTCCACCCCATTGGATCTGACTCGCGCCACCGCCTGCGCAATGACAAAGCCGGACCGCAAGTCCGTAAGCGATACGTTAATTTTGAAACCACTATTGCTATTGCGGACCTCGGCTTGAGTCAGGGTTCCAGTCACCAGATAGTTGGCAGACTTCACATTTTCGGCATTGACTGCAGCGACCTCATGGCTGTCCAAGCGGTCTCTGAGTAACTGCAACATCCGTCGGTCGACCAGACGAGTGCCCTCGGTTTGCTGACCCGCCACACCCTCGAGAGTGTTGTCAATGACGACCAAAGATTTTTCAACCGGCTTGTTGTTGCCGGTTTTCAGCAGCTGATCCAGGGCGCTCTTGGGCTGAATCTGAAAACCGGGCGTCTTCAAGGCCTGCGCCAGCAAATCCTCGACAGCAAATTGAATTCCTTGTTCCAGGAGTGCGTCATTTGAAATGGCGGCTGGACGCTCGATTTGTGGTGCAGTGGCCACGCATGCTGGCAAGAAGGCAACTGTCACCACTGCGCCCAGGAGCCAGGCCGTGCGAGCCAAAATATTTCGCTTGATTAGCGGCATGATTGTGAAATCTCCAATTTTTCGGCAGTTGAAATAGATGACCCGAGGGCGGTTTTATTGAGAAGATCAGTGCACCGGGCACGATCTACCAAAGATGGTGCAACTGCTGACCGTTCTGATTCAGCGTTGGCGGGTGAGCGCAGTTTGGGCGTTGTTGCGACAACCGCTGCGGCCCGGGCCACAGGTGGGTGCGGCTTGACAGCTTGCGGGACAGTGACAAGGGCCGACGCCACAGGGGTCGCTGGCAGCAATTCTTCGCCGGCAACCAGGCCCGCGCTGTCAGGGAGCCTGACTGGGGCAGACTGCGCGGTCACGGGAGAAGGCAGCTCCTTCATATAGGTGGAAATCCACGCTGTGGCCGTGACCATGCTGCCAACGGCCACAAGCAAGAAGCCGATTGCGCTGCCCGTTCGTTGGCGTGACGCACTGATTTTCCAACGGTTGGACACACGGTGTGCAATGAACCAAAGGATCGATCCCAGTGCCATGACAGTCGCACCAATCAGTTGTGCACGCGACCCTGACAGGCCGAACCGCTGAAAGCCAGTCCAGACAACGCCGACTGTAAAGAACACGGCATTGAACGGAATGAACCAGTTTCGGATGATGTTGACAGTGTGCTCAGTCAGACTGACCGGTGGCGCTGGTGCAGGCGCAGGCAGCAAAACGGGAGGCTCGGCGAGTTGTGACTCTTTTAACTCCTCGCCCAAACGCGTCAATATTGGGGCAGAGCAGTCAACGGCAAATACCTCATGGGTACGGCCGTGCTTGTCTTGCCTGATCTGCGGTGTTCTGAACAAGGTGGCGTAGTCCGAATGCAGATATGCCACGGCATCGACAAAAGCACGGGATACCAGTATTTGCCCCGGCTCAGCGAACTCCATCAATCGCTGGGTCGCGTTGATCCCGTCACCCAGGTAGTTGGCACGCCCTTCCAGGTCCATGTTGGTTTTCAGGACACCTAAATTCAACCCAATCCGAAGCTCCAGCGTCGGCTGCCCTGGTCCGACCACTGATAGCAGGAACTCTTGATGAACCTTCAGCGCCAAAAACAATGCGTGCTCAGGCGAGTTAGGGCAAATGATGAGCGCACCGTCACCAAAATCACGCACCCAATAATTGGACTGGCCAAGTCTGCTGAGCGCCTGCCCCAGCGTGGCGTTGAATCGGTCCTTTGCAAACACTTGCGTGTTGGTTGGCAATTTGGAAAAGTCGACCAAATCAATGAAGATGGACGACGCCACAATGGTCTGCGCAAGCGCTGGTTTTTTCATCGTGGATGGCTGCATTGTTGGTTCTTCTGGTCGACGGGGCTTGGCTGGGTGAAAATTGACCGAGTCGAATCGACGTTACCCAGAGCCGAAAAGGATACCACCTGATTTCAGGCCTCTATCAAGATCGATAAGCCAGTCCAAACACCGACGGCACGTCGGCACAGAGGCCGAGCTTGTCCACAGAAAACTGAAATTTTGCTATTATTTATGCATCTAAATACCAATGAATATGCCGGCTAGAGGAGTTTTTTATAAAAAATAGTAAAAACCTGGCTGATCGAGATCAAAGACATCCCGCACGATCAGACCTCAGGGCCTGCTCTCCAGAGACCACCGCGTGCGCTTGGGGCAACTGGTACAAGGACCGGATCAAGACATTGCGCCATGTACGCACTGCCAGCACCAAAGCGCCCACTCATCCACGCCCCTTGGCGTAATGCAGGCACCAGAGGTGCTCCCCCAGATGCCCTTCCCAACAAGGCCAACTGCAGCCAACCCAGGCAGTTGATTGAAAGGCTCAAACCCTGCGCACGGTCCAGCCAAACACCCAAAGGAAACGAGAGCAGCGCAAATGGCTCCAACTTCATGGCAGTCAATGAACTCATCTGGGTCGGTGCGCCTTAGGGCGGCAAGGCGGCAGTCGGCAATAACCTGGACCAGCAGCAAATCCGCTGCGGTTTGGCCGCAGTGATTCGACACTTCCGGGCTCTCAGGCGAGCAGACAAGCCACCTCGGTTTGAGGCGTCAGGGCGCGCAAGGCTGGCGTTTGCTGTGCACAGCTCGCTTCGGACTTGGGGCAGCGGGTGCGAAAGCTGCAGCCCGACGGAGGATTCATCGGTGAAGGCAAGTCACCCTGCAGCAGTTTCACGGCTTTGTTGCGTTCGCGCCGTGGATCAGGCAAGGGAATCGCACTGAGCAAGGCCTGGGTGTAGGGATGACTCGGGTTTTGGTAGATCGCGGTCTTGTCCGCCAACTCCATGGCGCGACCCAGGTACATCACCATGACCCGCTGGCTGATGTGTTTGACCACCGCCAGATCATGCGCAATGAATACCAACGCCAAGCCCATTTGAGCCTGCAGCTCCATCAACAGGTTGATGATTTGCGCCTGAATTGACACATCCAGCGCCGAAACAGGCTCATCACAAATCACCAGTTTGGGCTCCAGCACCAGGGCCCGGGCGATGCCAATGCGCTGACATTGCCCGCCCGAAAACTCATGCGGGTAGCGGTTGATCTGCTGCTCGGTGAGCCCCACTTTTTGCATCATCGCACGGACCTTTTGCATCACCTCCTCGCCGCTCATCTGCGGAAAATGAGTTCGCAGCGGCTCGCCAATGATCTGCCCGATGGTCATGCGCGGGTTCAAGGACGCCAGCGGATCCTGGAAAATCATTTGCACGTTCTTGCGAAAGTCCTGCCAGACCGAAGGCTGGGCGCCAAGCATCTCCCGACCTTGCCAGGTCACGCTGCCTGATGTGGCTGGAATGAGGTTCAGCAGGGCTCGCGCCAAGGTGGACTTGCCGCAGCCCGACTCGCCCACCACGCCCAAGGTCTGGCCAGAATAAATATCAAAGGAGACACCGTTCACGGCCTTCAGCGTACGGGGTGGTGCCCAGGGCCAGGGAGATTCACTGGCCAGCTTGAAATGCACTTGCAGGTCGCGCACAGACAACAGGGGAGCGGCTTGACTCATACGCGCACCTCACGGGCGTGCAGCGCCACGTCAGTGGGCGTCTGGTGGCAGGCTCTCAGCAGGCCACGCCTGTCCACCACCGGTGACAAAGCGGGTCGCTCACTCACACAGCGTGAATCAGCCAAAGTACAGCGCTCACTGAAAGGGCAGCCCGGCGGCAGGCGCGCCATATTGGGGGGCGCACCAGGAATGGCCACCAGCGCGTGCCCGCCCTGCTCAATGCGCGGAACGGCGCCCAGTAAACCCACGGTGTAGGGGTGCGTGGGCTGATAAAAAATGGACTCGGCGCTGCCATGTTCCATGACTCGCCCACCATAGAGCACCATGACTTCGTCACACAGACCGGCCACCACCCCAAGGTCATGCGTAATCATGACAATGGCGGTGCCAAAGTCACGCTGCAAATCACGCATCAGGGCGATGATCTGGGCTTGCACGGTCACGTCCAGCGCGGTGGTGGGTTCATCGGCAATCAGCACATCCGGCTCGCACAGAAGCGCCATCGCGATCATCACGCGCTGACGCATACCGCCGGAAAACTCATGCGGGTACATGGTCAGTCGACGCGCAGCCTCCGGGATTTTCACTGCGTCCAGCGCCTGCACCGACCGCAGGCGGGCCTGCTGGCGCGTCATCCCTTTGTGCAATTCCAGCACCTCGGTCATCTGACGCTCAACCGTCAGGTAGGGGTTCAGCGAAGTCATCGGATCCTGAAAAATCATCGCAACGCGGTTGCCCCGTACACGGTTCAAGTCTTTGGGCGGCAGCGCCAGCAAATCCTGTCCGTCAAACATCGCTTGGCCGGTTGCCCGGCCATTGCTGGCCAGCAACCCCATCATGGCGAGTACTGTCTGGCTCTTGCCCGAGCCACTCTCGCCCACGATCCCCAGGGTCTGACCCCGGTTGAGGGAAAAACTGATGTCGTTTACGGCAGTCACCAGTCCGTCTGGTGTTTGAAACTGCACGCTAAGATTTTTAACTTCAATCAAGGCCATGGGATCAGCGCTCCTTGGGGTCCAGCGCATCGCGCATACCGTCGCCAATAAAATTAAAGCAGTACAAGGTGACCGACAGCAAACCGGCGGGAAAGAGCAATATCCACGGCGCTACTTCCATGGCTTTGGCGCCATCCTGAATCAACACGCCCCAACTCGTCATCGGCTCCTGGATGCCCAGGCCGAGAAAAGACAGGACAGACTCCGTCAAAATCACACCCGGCACAGTCACTGTGGTGTAGATAACCACCACACCCATCAGATTGGGAACGATATGGCGAAAAATGATGCGCGGGGTCGACACACCCACAGCCCGTGCTGCCTCCACATACTCCATGGAACGCAAGGACAGGGTTTGCCCCCTCACCACGCGCGCCATATCCATCCATGAAAAAACGGTAATGGTCTGAACGACAAGGTAGAAATCCCGCCCCAGGATGGTGACCAGCAAAATGGCGAT
>JAUXQA010000501.1 GCA_030683195.1 Rhodoferax sp.
TGAGACCGAATTCAACGTCCGTATGGTTCGCGCCGAAGAAAAATTCCGGGCGGAGCCAGCACGGGATGGACGAGAAAAACTGCTCCAGGTCTCATTTGGCACCTGCCTTTTGAGTGTTGAGCGGATCGCCTACACCTACAAAGATACCCCTATGGAATTACGGCGGGGTTATTACCGGACAGATACCCACCACTATCACAACACTTTGAGCTAGCCCTGGGACCGATGAAAACTGTTAGATCACTTTGCGACCGAAAAGCGTCTACCGACTTCAGCCATTACTTTTCCGACAAAATTCAACGTCATCACGCGAGCCCTAACAAGAATGCAGCTGCATTGCAATAGAATTTACGCGTAGCACAGCTTTTCTGGTTACCAAGCAGTTACTTACAACATAGAAAGCAATATATGTCCGAATCAGCGACAAATACAGTAAAAAAGCGCCCTGAATTTCGCAATATCAACGCCTTCAAAGACTTGCCTAGCTACAGACTGCCGGTGGCTGGCATCGTGTCCATCCTCCATCGAATCAGTGGCTTCATCATGTTCCTGCTGATGCCCTTCATCATCTGGATGTTTGACACCTCGGTTTCATCCGAAATTTCATTTTCAAAGTTTAAATCAGCATTCAACATCGGACTCCTCGGCATCCCGGGAGTCCTGTGGAAACTGGTGGCACTAGCCTTGATATGGGCCTTCCTTCACCACTTGATTGCGGGGTTGCGTCATCTGTGGATGGATACCCACCATGATGCGGTAAGCAAAGAATTCGGAAAGTCATCAGCAGTCGTGACACTGGCTGTCAGCATTGGCTTGACGTTGATTTTGGGTGCCAAATTGTTTGGCTTGTATTAAATAGAAAGAGCACACCATGACTGTCAATTACGGATCCAAACGACTTGCTGTCGGCGCACACTATGGTCTTCGCGACTGGTTGGCGCAGCGAATAACTGCTGCGCTAATGGCGCTTTTCACAGCTCTCCTTCTTCTCCAGATCATCCTGATTCAAGGACCCGTTGGTTATGACCAGTGGTCGGGAATTTTCTCGCATCAGTGGATGAAAGCACTCACTTTTGCAACCATGATCGCCCTTTTCTACCACGTGTGGATTGGCATGCGTGACATCTGGATGGATTACATCAAGCCGGTTTGGCTCCGCTTGGTCCTTCATGTATTCACCATCGTCTGGCTGCTGGCATGCACAGGCTGGGGTATTCAAGTCCTGTGGCGCTTCTAAGGCGCTCAGCCATCGCCTTCGGCCAAACCTGATTACAAAGACTTAACGATTCATCATGACTGCAACATCCAAACTCCCCAAGCGCAAATTCGACGTTGTTATTGTCGGGGCCGGCGGCTCCGGTATGCGTGCTTCTCTCCAATTGTCCCGCGCAGGTCTGAACGTCGCAGTTCTCTCCAAAGTATTCCCGACCCGATCCCACACGGTCGCCGCGCAAGGCGGGATTGGAGCCTCATTGGGCAACATGAACGAGGACAACTGGCACTATCATTTCTATGACACCGTCAAGGGTTCTGACTGGTTGGGTGACCA
>JAUXQA010000503.1 GCA_030683195.1 Rhodoferax sp.
CTGGCCGGCCCCACCGCCTCGGGCAAAACCGCAGCCGCACTGGCCCTGGCGCGCGAGCACACGGTGGAAATCATCAGCGTGGACTCGGCGCTGGTCTACCGGGGCATGGACATTGGCACGGCCAAGCCCACGCCGCAGGAACTGGCAGCGGTGCCGCACCACCTGATCAACATCCGCGACCCGCTCATGCCTTACAGCGCAGCCAACTTTGTGGCAGATGCACAGGCACTCATGCAAGACATCACGGCGCGAGGCAGGTTGCCGCTGCTGGTGGGCGGCACCATGCTGTATTTCAAGGCGCTGCTGGACGGTATTGACGAGATGCCCAAGGCGGATGCTGCGATTCGCGCCGGCATCGAAGAAGAGGCCCGCCAGCAGGGCTGGCCGGCCATGCATGCGTTGTTGGCCGAGGTGGACCCGGTGACCGCCGCCCGCCTGAACCCGGCAGACGCCCAGCGAGTGCAGCGGGCGCTGGAGGTGTACCGGGCATCAGGGCAAACCATGGCGTCTTTTCATACCCTGAAAAAGATAGCAACTGAGGCAATCAATACGCCGGCTAGCGGTCAATTAGACTCAAAATCACCTGAAAAACCGCCCCAAAGTGTTCTTTTGATCTCCCTGGAGCCCAACCAGCGCAGTTGGCTGCATGAGCGCATTGCCCAGCGCTTTGACGCCATGCTGGCCACGGGTTTTCTGGACGAGGTGCGCGCCCTGCGTGCCCGGGGTGACCTGAACCCCGACCTGCCCGCCATGCGCTGCGTGGGGTACCGGCAAGCCTGGACTTACCTGGACGCACTGGAGGTACACGCTGCGGGCTATGCGGGCAAGCCCCCCGCCGTGACCGAGTTGCGCGACCAGGGCATATTTGCCACGCGCCAGCTCGCCAAACGCCAGCTCACCTGGCTGCGCTCCATGCCCGAGCGCCAGGTGGTGGCCTGCGACGAGCCTGACGCCCTGGAGCAGGTGCTGGCAAAAGCCCGTGATTTTCTTCAAACCCAACCCACAGCACAGCCATGAGTCTGGTGATCTCCAACTTGAGCAAGCATTACGGCGAGGTGCAGGTCTTCAGCCACGTGTCGCTGACCGTGGCGCCGGGTGAATTTGTGGCCATTGTGGGCGAGTCCGGGGTGGGCAAATCCACCCTGCTGAACTGCATGGCCGGGCTGGACACCTGGCAAAGCGGCACGGTCGTGCTGGACGGGATGGACCTGGGTGGCTTGGGCGGTATCGGCGACGAGGGGCTGTCGCGACTGCGCCGCGAAAAAATCGGCTTTGTGTTCCAGGCCTTTCATGTGCTGGCGCATTTGAGTGTGGCGCAAAACGTGGCGCTGCCTTTGATGCTGCTGCACCAGAACGACGATGCCCGCGTGCAAGCCATGCTGGACGCCGTGGGCCTGAGCGGGCTGGGCGAGCGCCTGCCGCAGCAGCTCAGCGGCGGGCAATTGCAGCGGGTGGCCATGGCGCGCGCCCTGGTGCACCGGCCAACTTTGCTGCTGGCCGACGAGCCCACCGGCAATCTGGACCCCACAACGGCCGAGAAAGTCATGGCGGCGTTGATCGAGCAGACCCGAAAACACCACGCCTCGCTGGTGCTGGTGACCCACTCCACGGCGGCCAGCGCCCGAGCTGACCGGGTGCTGCGGCTGGAGGCGCAGGGGCTGGTGCCTGCATGAAAGAAGAGAGCGCGAGAGCTGACGCGGACAGGGCAGGTTTCCCCGACAATACCGGGTTTAAATCAGTAACCCATTATTTAATGGACGGAGTAAACCCCATGGACTTCAACAAAGAATTCGACGCCTCGGGCCTGGCCTGCCCTCTGCCTATCGTCAAAACCAAAAAAGCACTGGTCGACATGACATCCGGGCAAGTGCTGAGGGTCATCTCCACAGACCCCGGCTCGGTGTGCGACATGGCCGCCTTCGCCGAGCAAACCGGCAATGCCCTCCTGGAGCAAGGCAGCGAAGGCAGCAAGTTTGTCTTTTATCTCAAGAAGGCTTGAGCCAAAAACCCGCGCAACCTTAACTGGAGCACAGCCCGCATGGCAACCAAGAAGATGGCGTTGATCGCCACCAAAGGCACGCTGGACATGGCGTATCCGCCATTTATTTTGGCCTCCACTGCCGCCGCACTCGGCTGGGACGTGCAGATTTTCTTCACCTTCTACGGCCTGCAATTGCTGCGCAAGAACCTTGACAGCATCAAGATCAGCCCGCTGGCCAACCCCGCCATGCCGATGCCTGTGCCCATGCCGGTGATGATGCAGATGCTGCCGGGCATGGAGTCCATGGCGACGATGATGATGAAGAAAAAGATGAAAAAGAAGGGCGTGGCCTCCCTGCAGGAGCTGCGTGACATCTGCGCCGAGTCCGACGTCAAGTTTGTGGCCTGCCAGATGACCGTGGACCTGTTCGATTTCAAGCCTGGCGAGTTC
Organism: Rhodoferax sp.; assembly: GCA_030683195.1. GTDB lineage: Bacteria > Pseudomonadota > Gammaproteobacteria > Burkholderiales > Burkholderiaceae_C > Rhodoferax. The sequence continues at coordinate 2,432 of JAUXQA010000503.1, forward strand.
ATCGACGGCGTGACGTTTGGCGGTGCCGCCACCTTCATGCAGTTTGCCGGCGAAGCCGACGTGTGCCTGTTTATTTGACCCTTTTCCCATTCGGAGCCTTTGACATGATTGATGCCGCAAGCCCCGCCACCCTGGTCATCTGGGGCGGCTTTGTGCTGGCCTTTATTTTTGGGGCCGTGGCCAACAAAACCAACTTTTGCACCATGGGCGCGATCTCGGACGTGGTCAATATGGAGCATTGGGGCCGCATGCGCATGTGGCTGCTGACCATTGCTGTGGCCGTGGTGGGTGCCAATTTGCTGTATTTCTTCGGGTTGATCGACCTGGGAAAATCGGTCTACCAGCGCCCGGTGTTGCCGTGGCTCTCCCTGGCTCTGGGTGGCGCGCTGTTTGGCGTGGGCATGACGATTGCCGCAGGCTGCACCAACAAGAACCTGGTGCGCTTGGGCGGGGGTAGCTTGCGCTCGCTGGTAGTGCTGATCGTTCTGGCGATCTCAGCCTACATGACGCTCAAGGGCTTGTTTGCGCAATGGCGCGTGGCCTATCTGGACCCTGTGGCTCTGGATTTGTCGGTCTGGGGTTTGACCAACCAAAGCCTTCCCCAACTGTTGTCCCGGGTCACCGGGCTGCCAGAAAAAACCGCCTTGCTGCTCACTGCGGGTGTCATTGCCCTGGGTCTGCTGGTTTTTGTGTTCAAGGACAAGCGGTTTCGGGCCAACCTGTCGCAGGTGCTGGGCGCGCTGGTGCTGGGTTTGCTGGTGGTGGCGGGCTGGTTCCTGACGGGTAACCTGGGATACGGAGAAAACCCGGAAACCCTGGAAACCGTGTATTTCGCCACCAACACCCGCACCATCGAGTCGCTGAGCTTTGTGGCGCCCACGGCTTATAGCCTGGAGCTGCTGATGCTGTGGACCGACAAGTCGCTGCGAGTGACGTTTGGCGTTGCCAGCGTGGTGGGTGTTGTGCTGGGTTCCATGGCGTATGCCCTGGCCACCAAAAAATTTCGCTGGGAAGGGTTTGCGTCAATGGACGACCTGCGTACCCAGTTGGTGGGCGCGGTGCTGATGGGTTTTGGTGGCGTGACCGCCATGGGCTGCACGGTGGGTCAGGGGCTGACCGGCATCTCCACCCTGGCGCTGGGCTCGTTGATTGCCCTGGCCGGCATCATCGGCGGCGCCGTGGCCGCCATGAAATGGCAGCAGCGCTGAGGCGCGCAAGCGAAGAAGGAAACCCCAATGAAATTTGGATTGATGGTCAGTGAAGGCCCCTACACGCACCAGGCGTCTGACAGCGCCTACCAGTTTGCTGCGGCGGCCTTGGCACGAGGCCACGAGGTGCAACGCATTTTTTTCTACCATGACGGGGTCTACAACGCCACCCGGCTGACTGAACCGCCGCAGGACGACCGCCATGTGGTCAACCGCTGGACGGCCCTGGCCACCGAGCACCAGGTGGACTTGGTGGTGTGTGTGGCCGCCGCGCTGCGCCGGGGCATCAAGCCCGAGGTGCTGGCGCCCGGTTTTCGTATCTCCGGGCTGGGCCAATTGGTGGACAGCGGCATCAAGACCGACCGCCTCATCACCTTTGGCGACTGATAGCCCCTACGAGAGACACCCATGAGCGAAACCCAAGCCAGCCTCCCCAGCGGCCCCCGCATCAAGAAATTCATGCTGGTGAACCGCAAGGCCCCTTACGGCACCATCTATGCCCTTGAAAGCCTGGAGGTGGCGCTGATCACCGCCACATTCGATCAGGACGTGAGCCTGGTGTTCATGGACGACGGCGTGTACCAGCTCGTCAAGGGCCAGCAGACCCAGGGCATTGGCATCAAGAACTTCTCGCCTGCCTTTCGCGCTCTGGAGGGCTACGACGTGGAAAAACTCTATGTCGATCAAACCTCCATGGACCAGCGTGGCCTGAGCCCGAAGGACCTGCTGGTGCCCGTGGAGGTGCTCAGCAGCACGCAATTGGGCGAGCTGATGGCCGTGCAGGACGTGGTCCTGAGTTTTTAGACACCCCGACACACCATGCTGCACATCATCAACAAATCCCCCCTGCAGACACGCACTCTGGAGACCTGCCTGCGCACGATGCAGCTGGGCCACGCGCTGCTGCTCATTGAAGACGCCGTGGTGGGTGCCACCTCTGGCAGCGCCACCGAGGCGCAAATGCGCCAGGCCTGCGCCACATTCAAGGTCTATGCGCTGCAGCCCGACATGGATGCGCGGGGACTGACGGGCCGCCTGATCGAGGGCATCACGCTGGTGGATTACGGCGGGTTTGTGGACCTGACCCTGGCACACAGCACCTCGCACTCGTGGCTTTGATGCCCGCCCCTGATCTGCCCGCATTTATTACTTTGAAATTTGGAGACCCCGATGGCTCTTGAGATGAACGACACCCTGCTTGCAACCGATGCCGAGGGCTACCTGCTGAACCTCGCGGACTGGAGCCCCGAGGTCGCGGGCCGCCTGGCCGACGAAGAAAAAATCATGCTTTCTGATGCGCATTGGGAGGTCATCAACTTTTTGCGTGACTACTACGCCGAGTACCAGATAGCGCCTGCCGTGCGGGTGATGACCAAGGCCATTGGCAAGCAGTTTGGCGAAGAAAAAGGCAACAGCAAGTACCTGTTCGAGCTATTCCCCTATGGCCCGGCCAAGCAGGCCTGCAAAATAGCCGGCTTGCCCAAACCTACCGGCTGTGTTTGACGATGGCCTGATGGCAGCCTAACCCGGCCACCAGACCAACCTTGCCCGTGGGTCTAAACCCAGTGCACTGAACTACCCATGGCGTACCAGTTGTCCACCTGGGGCGCTACGCCGGCTTCAATCCGGCTGCGACGGATCTTCATGGTGGGGGTGAGGCATCCGTTCTCGATGGACCAGGGTTCGGGCGCGATCACGATCATTTGCAATTTTTCATAGTCGGCCAGGGTGTTGTTCACGGTCTTGAGCAATTGCGCCATTTCATTTTGAACCTCGGCACGCAGGGCCGGGTCACTCACCCGGGGGCGAATGTGTTCGGCCAGAACCACCATCGCATAGGCCGACGGCTGGCCTACGCCCGAGACCATCGTCATCTCGACCATGGGATGGGCGTTCATCTTGTTTTCAATGGGCGCTGGTGCCACATATTTGCCTTTGGCCGTTTTGAACAACTCTTTCAAGCGACCGGTGAGCTTGAGGACCCCATCAGGGCGACGCTCGCCCTTGTCACCGGTCCGAAAGAAGCCATCTTCCGTGAACACCTCGGCATCGAGATCCGGGCGCTTGTAGTAGCCCACCAACTGCCCCGGTGACTTGATCAAAATCTCTCCCTCGTCGCTGATGCGCACCTGCACGCCAGCCATCGGCGCGCCCACGCAGCCGTGGGCCGTCAGACTCGGGGTGGAGGTATGCGAGTAGGCAAAGTCTTCGGTCATGCCGTAGCCTTCCATCAGATTCAGGCCCAGGCGCCGGTACCAGTCAATGAGCTCTGCCGGAATGGGCGCGGAACCACTGCCGGCCAGGCGCACCTCATTGAGGCCCAAGCCCTTCAGGACCTTGCGTGCCACCAAGCGGCCAATGACCGGTATGCCCAACAGACGATCCAGTTTTTTGGCCGGCATCTTGGTAAACACACCTTGCTGGAACTTGAGCCACAGCCGGGGCACCGAGACAAAGCAGGTGGGGCGAGCCCGGTTCAGGTCATGGACAAACGTATCCAGTGATTCGGCAAAGAAAATGTGCGCCCGTCCCCCCACCAGAGAGGCGCACTCCACCAACGCCCGCTCATAAATATGCGCCAGGGGCAGGTAAGACAGCATGCGAATGGGGTGATCGGGTCCGAGCTCTTTTTCGATGTGGGCGACAAAGCCTTCAGCCGCGCGGGTGGCCGCCGCAAAGCTGTGCATCACCCCCTTGGGCGTGCCGGTTGAGCCCGAGGTATAGAGCAGCATGGCCACATCGTCCGCCGCCCGGGCGACCTGTCCGGCCAGGGGTGAGGTTTTGGCCACGATGGCATCCCAGCCGGGGTAGTCAGTCTTGGGCGCCAGGGGGAAGGCAATGCAGGGCAGGCCGGGCGCCACACCGGCTTTTTGCTGCTCCCAGGTATCGAGCTTGCCAACAAACAACAGGCTCGCGCCGCTGTGCTCCAAGACATAACGCACGGTTTCGGCGGTTTCGGTCGGGAAGATGGCTACCGTGGTGCCGCCCGCCATCCAGATGGCCAACTCGGCCATGAAAAAATGGGCGCAATTCTTGGACAGGATGGCCATGCGCGCGCCGGGCTCGAACCCCTGCGCCTTCAGGTGTGCCGCCATGCGGCGGGCTTGGTCCAGGGTCTGTTTCCAGGTGTAGTTGGCCACTTGACCACCGCCCAGAGGCTGGGTCAGATACAACGAGTCGGCATGCGCCGCTTCATGTTCGTACACATAATCCAGAATCAATTTGGACCTTTGCATGCCACGCCTCCTGTTGTTTGGAAAGATCATCTTACGCAGTCTTGGCCGGCTCAGGGTTTCCACCACCCACATTGGGCAGACTGCAAACCCGGGGGGAAAGCAGGCTCAAGTTCACTTGTCGGTGGGTGCTGGTGTACGATCCCGGCGGCACTTGCCCTTCGGGCTTTCACGGCGACAAATCACCGGCTTTCTGCCTTGCTTGCACTCCTAAAAACTTTTTCCTGGCAAGAGCTTCGTCACCACCCCTGGCGCAACGCGGCCGCTGTGGTGGCGGTGATGCTGGGCGTGGCGCTGGCGTTCTCGGTCCACCTGATCAATGCCTCGGCGCTGGACGAATTCTCCACCGCCGTGCGCGCCGTCAACGGCCAGCCCGACCTGGAGCTGCGGGGCGCGCAGGGCCATTTTGATGAGGCGGTTTTTTCAAAAGTGGCCCGGCACGCGCAAGTAGCGCTGGCCTCCCCTGTTTTGGAGGCCAATACCCAGGCGATCGCATCCACCGGAAAGCGTGTGCCTTTGCGAGTCGTCGGTGTCGATGCGCTGGTAGTGGCCACCATAGCCCCGGCTTTGATGCCGCGCCCGGGGTCCGATGCGGACCGGCTGGCCCTGTTTGCCCCTGACGCCGTATTTCTGAATGCAGCTGCTCGCGCCCTCTTGAGCGCCAGCAGCTTCTCAATGCAAACCGGGCTGACACTCAAACAAGTGGAGGTGACCGGCAGCGTGGGGGCCGGCGGTGCGCCGCTGGCAGTCATGGACATTGGCGCGGCGCAGGAGTTATTGGGCCGCCAGGGACAACTCACGCGCATCGACCTGCGCCTGCAGCCCGGGGCAGACCGCGCTGCCGTGGTGCGGGACCTGCAAACCATGCCCGGCTGGCCGGCCGGTGTGACGGTGGCAGAGCCCGGCGATGCGGCGGCGCGGGTCAGCAACCTGTCACGGGCCTACCGGGTCAACCTGACCGTGCTGGCCCTGATTGCCTTGTTCACGGGGGCGTTTCTGGTGTTTTCAGTGCTGTCGTTGAGCGTGGCCAAACGGGCGCAACAGTTTGCGCTCCTGGGCGTTCTGGGCCTGAGCGCCCGCCACCGGCTCGCTGTGGTGCTGTGGGAGTCTCTGGCACTGGGCTGCGTGGGCAGTACAGCGGGCATTGCGCTGGGCACGGCGTTGGCGGCACTCGCCTTGCGCCTGTTGGGTGGCGATTTGGGCGGAGGCTACTTTGCGGGCGTGTCACCGCCCTTGCAGTGGAGCGGCTGGGCGGCCGTGCTGTATGGCGCGCTCGGGGTGGTGGCTGCTTTGGTGGGCGGCTTTTGGCCGGCACGCCAGGCACAGCGGCTGGCGCTGGCGCAGACCTTGAAGGGCCTGGGCAATGTATCCGGTTCCGGGCGCAGCCACTGGCTCAGTGGCGGCCTGATGGGGCTGGGCTTGGCTCTGGCCTGGGCACCTCCCCTGTTTGGCTTGCCGCTGATGGCGTATGTGTCGGTGGCGCTCCTATTGGTGGGCGGCATTGGGGCGCTACCGGGTTTGATTGGCTTGCTTCTGGATCGGCTGGCACCCCGTGTGAGCCAGCACACGCTGGCCATGCTGGCCGTGGAGCGGGCCCGCCGCCAGCGCGAGAGCGCGGCGGTGGCCGTGAGCGGCGTGGTGGCGTCGCTGAGTCTGGCGGTGGCGCTGACCGTGATGGTGGCAAGCTTTCGGGACTCGGTCACCCAGTGGCTGGACCAGGTGCTGCCCGCCGACTTGTATGTGCGCAGCTCAGGCAGCTCCAGCGCCAGCACCAGTGACACGGTGTTTTTCACGCCCGACCTGGTGCAGGCGGCGGCGGCTTTGCCCGGGATTGAGCGGCTGGAGGCCTTGCGGATGGTGTCACTCACCCTGGCCCCTGACCGACCAGCTGTGACCCTGGTGGCGCGGGAGCTGGGCGACCCGGCACGCAAGCTGCCACTGGTGGACGGGCCGCTGGCCGTGCCGGTTGGGCAGATCGGCATTTATGTGAGTGAGGCCATGGTGGATTTGCACGGGGCACGGCTGGGTACAGTTTTCAAGCCACTTCAAGCATCTTTCAGGCCTCTAGCCGGCGTTCCAAATGCCTCAGAAGCTATATATTTTGTAGCAGGTGTCTGGCGGGACTATGCGCGCCAATCAGGGACGATTGCCATCGACAAGCGTGTGTTTGAAGCCCTGACTGGCGACCGCCGGGCCAATGACCTGGCGATGTGGCTGACCGACCCCGCCCAGCCCGCGCCCGTTCAGGAAGCGCTGCGCACCCTGGTGGACCCGCAAGGCACGGGCGTGGGTGACTTGCTCGATTTCGGCACAGCCAGCCAGATCAGGGCCACCTCCCTGAAGATTTTTGACCGCAGCTTTGCCGTGACCTATTGGCTGCAGGCGGTGGCCATCGGCATTGGGCTGTTTGGCGTGGCGGCATCGTTCAGCGCGCAAGTGCTCTCCAGACGCAAGGAGTTTGGCTTGCTGGTGCACCTGGGCCTGACCCGGCGCCAAATTCTGGCTGTGGTGGCTTACGAGGGCGCGGCCTGGACCTCACTGGGCGCTTTGGCCGGGCTGGGCCTGGGGCTGGCCGTGTCGGTGGTGCTGGTGCATGTAGTGAACCCGCAAAGCTTTCACTGGACCATGGAGATGAGCCTGCCCTGGATGCGCTTGGCAGGCCTGTGCCTGGCGGTGGTGGCGGCAGGCACCGCCACGGCCTGGCTCGCTGGGCGGGCTGCCGCCGGGCGGGATGCCGTGCTGGCCGTGAAAGAAGACTGGTGAGTGCTGAGGCCAAACCGCCAGCCCGTAGAATGATTTTTTGCCAAGCAGTGCGCCTGCACCCCAGACCCACGGCCACTTGAAAGCCTCTTGACGGCCGCGCATCCCCAAGCCCAACACCCCTACAAAAACCCATGCAACGCCTTGACCACCCCCTGCTATCGCCCAGTCTGGGCAGCCAGAAAACCCTGAGCAGTTTTCACTACGGCACACCCGGCTCGGGCCTCAAAACCTACATCCAGGCCAGCCTGCATGCCGAGGAATTGCCCGGCATGCTGGTGGCGCACCACCTGCGCGCCCTGCTGGAAACCTGTGAGGCGGCAGGCCAGTTGCGCGGTGAAGTCGTTGTGGTGCCGGTGGCCAACCCGCTGGGGCTGGCGCAGCGCCTGGACCACAAGCCCATGGGCCGCTTTGACCTGGACACATCGGAGAACTTCAACCGCCATTACCCCAACCTGGCCCAAGCCGTGTGGCCTGCGGTCAAAGACGCCTTGGGCGACGACGCAGCAGCCAATGTGCGCCTGGTTCGCCAGGCCATGGGCAACTACTTGCGCCAGTGGGCGCCCGCCACCGAGCTAAAAAGCCTGCGCCGCACGCTGCTGCTGCTGGCCCATGACGCCGACTTTGTGCTGGACCTGCATTGCGACTGCGAAGCAGTGATGCACTTTTATGCCGAAGAAGCCTGCTGGCCTCCCTTGGAGCCGCTGGCCCGCTTGCTGCGCAGTGAGGCGATTATGCTGGCCAAAAACTCCGGCAGCAGTCCGTTTGACGAATGCCTGTCGGGCGCCTGGTGGCTACTGAACGAGACTCTGGCCGCTGCAGGACAAACCTGGCCGCTGCCCCAAGGCTGCTGCAGCACCACGATCGAACTCCGAGGCGAAGCCGATGTAAGCCACGCCTGGGCTCAGGGCGATGCCCAAGCGATTGTCAAATTTTTGCAGCACACGGGCGTGCTGGCCAGCGACATGGCGCCCGAGATTCCCGCCTTCAAGTGTCAGCCCACGCCCATGGCCGGCTCAGAATCCCTCAGCGCACCCGTGCCCGGCGTGGTGGTGTTTGCTGCGCAGGTGGGGCAAGTGATGCAGGCGGGTGAACTTGTGGCCGAAATCATCAACCCCCTCACCGGCCAGACGCACCGCGTGTTGGCCGGGGTGGACGGTACGCTGTATGCGCGCATCCGGGACCGCTACATCACCACGGGTGGCGAACTGGCCAAGATTGCCGGCCCCAAGCCTTTCAGGACCGGCGAGTTGCTGGGGGCCTGATTTTCAAGTCTATTGGAACTCTAGCCGGCGTCTTTCAATGGCTTTACTATCTAAATTAATAGCACCCAGCAACACCGCCTTTCAACGCCCACCGCCCCTCATGAACCCCATTGACACCCCCTGGCTCGGCAATGCCGTCTCCCTGATTGAGGCTGATGTGCAGCGCAGTGCCGACACCCACCTGATCGCCCTGCCCTTGCCCACATTTGCCCGCTGCGGGATTGACCTGTACCTCAAAGACGAGTCCACCCACCCCACCGGCAGCCTCAAGCACCGCCTGGCTCGCTCGCTGTTCCTGTATGCCTTGTGCAACGGCTGGCTACACGCGGGTTCGACTGTGGTGGAGGCGTCGAGCGGCTCCACGGCGGTGAGCGAGGCCTACTTTGCCCGGCTGCTCGGCTTGCCCTTCATTGCCGTGATGCCGCGCAACACCTCGCCCGAGAAGATCGCCCAAATCACGTTTTATGGCGGGCGCTGCCACCTGGTGGACAACGCGGCAGCGGTGTACGACGCCGCGCGCGACCTGGCCCACCAGACGGGTGGCCACTACATGGATCAGTTCACCTACGCCGAGCGCGCCACCGACTGGCGCGGCAATAACAACATTGCCGAGAGCATGTTCCACCAGATGACGCGGGAGCGCTTTCCGGTCCCCCGCTGGATTGTGGTGGGCGCGGGTACTGGTGGAACGAGCGCCACCATCGGCCGTTACATCCGCTACCAACGCCATGCCACCCAGGTGTGCGTACCCGACCCGGAGGGCTCGGTGTTTGGCGAGTACCACCGCACGGGGGACGCCACGTTGAGCGGGCCCGGCTCCCGCATTGAAGGCATTGGCCGCCCGCGTGTGGAGGCCAGCTTCATCCGCACCCTGGTGGACCGGATGATGGAGGTGCCCAACGGGGAGTCGGTGGCGGCCATGCGCGTGCTCTCAAACCTGCTGGGGCGCAAGGTCGGCCCGTCCACCGGCACCAACTTTGTGGGCATGCTGGCCCTGGCCACCGAGATGCGCACCTCTGGCCAGACCGGCTCCATCCTGTCCTTGCTGTGCGATGCCGGCGAGCGCTACCTGCCCAGCTACCACGACGAGGCCTGGGTGGAGGCGCATCTGGGCGACTGCGAAGAGGCGCACACTCGCCTGAAGATGCAATTGAGCTAGGCAAACTGATGCGCGCCCCTCTTGCCAACCTCTTGCGACGCCGGCTGCTGGGCGCAGGCCTGAGCCTGCCGCTGTGGCCCCAACTGGCCCGGGGGCAAGAACGCACCCCCCCCGTGCCGGTATTGAAACGTCAAACCTTGCAGTTCCCGCGCGATCTGGGCAGCCACCCGGACTTTGGCATTGAGTGGTGGTATGTGACCGGACGCTTGAGCGCGGGTGAGCGGGCATTCGGGTTCCAACTCACTTTTTTTCGCTCGCGCGTGAGCGCAACGCAGGATATGCGCTCGGCTTTTGCCGCCAAACAACTGATTTTTGCGCACGCCGCCGTGACCGATGTGAGCGCTAAAAAGCTCCACCACGACCAGCGCATCGCCCGCGAAGGTTTTGAAGTGGCCAGCGCCAGCACGATGGATACCGCCATCACCCTGCGCGACTGGTCGCTGGTGCGCAACGCCACGCATTACCAGGCGGTGGCTTCAGGCGACGACTTTGCGTTCTCGCTGGCGCTGCGCGAGACACAGCCGCTGCTGCTGCAAGGCGATCAGGGTTTGTCACGCAAGGGGCCCCAAGCCGAGCACGCCAGCTACTACTACAGCCTGCCCCAACTCCAGACCTCCGGAATACTCACGGTCGCGGGGCGTGAACTCGCGGTACAGGGCAGCGCCTGGCTAGACCACGAATGGAGCCAGGCCCTGCTGCCGCCCGGCGCTGTGGGCTGGGACTGGATCGGCATGAACCTGCTGGACGGCAGTGCGCTCACGGCTTTCCGGCTGCGGGACAAGGCGGGCCAAGCCGTGTGGGACGGCGGCTCGTTTCGCCACCCGACGATGGGCGCCAAACCGCATGTCTTCAGCCCCGGCGAGGTAATTTTCAAACCCGTGCGCAGCTGGACCAGCCCGCTCACCCAGGCCCGCTATCCGGTGGAATGGATCGTGCGCACCCCGGCCGACTTTTACACCGTGCGGGCCGTCATGGACAACCAGGAACTCGACAGCCGGGCCTCCACCGGCGCAGTGTATTGGGAAGGCCTGTGCGAACTGCTGGACAGCAACGGCAAACTGGTCGGGCGCGGCTACCTGGAGATGACGGGCTATGCCAGCCCGTTGCGCTTGTAACGCGGGTCAGTGCGCCCCCGTCGCTGCATCGGCATGGCCTGCAGCCGCGCCCGCCATTTTGGGGCGGGACAGCCACACCACAGGAATCAGCAGCAAGAAGATCATGGCCGAGGCGTAAAAAACGTCATTCACCGCCAGCATGTAAGCCTGCTGATCCACCAGCCGGTTCACTTGTGCCAGGGCTTGCTCAGGGCTCAGGCCCGCGTTACCAAGACCGCCCAGCACCTGAGTCGCGGCCAGATTGCCTGCGTGGACCGACTCCGACAGCTGGGCATGGTGCATGGCGGCGCGGTCTTGCCAGACCGTGGTGGCGATCGAGGTGCCAAAGGAGCCCGCCACAATGCGCACGAAGCTGGACAAGCCCGAGGCCGCAGGAATCTTGTCGGGCGTGATGCCTGAGAGCGTGATGACCGACAGGGGAATGAAGAAAAACGCCATGGCAATGCCCTGCACCACTGTGGGCAGCATGATGGTGCCAAAGTCGGCCTGGGTATTGAAATGCGAACGCATCAGCAGCACCACGGCGAACACCACAAAGGCAAAACTGGCGAGGTAACGCGGGTCGACCTTGCTGATGTTTTTGCCCACGATGGGCGACAGGATGATGGCAAACAGCCCCACCGGCGCCAGCAGCATGCCCGCATCAATGGACGGGTAGCCCATGTACTGCTGCAACCACAGCGGCAGCAGCACCACATTGCCAAAAAAGAGCCCATAGCCCACCGAAATAGCGACGGTGCCGGTCCAGAAATTGCGCCCCTTGAACAGGCGCAGGTCCACCACGGGATGCTCTTCGGTCAACTCCCACGCCAGGAAGAACGCCAAACCGACCACAGCCACCACTCCCAGGCCAACCACCTCGGTGGAATGAAACCAGTCCAGCTCCTTGCCTTTGTCCAGCATGATCTGCAACGCGCCCACCCACACCACCAACAGGCCCAGACCCACGCCGTCGATGGGCAGTTGTCGCGTGACACTCTCGCGCTTGTGGTAGATCGACCAGACCATGAAGGCCGACAGCAGGCCAATGGGAATGTTGATGTAGAAGATCCACGACCAATAAATGTTGTCCGTGATCCAGCCCCCCAGCAAAGGGCCCATCACCGGGGCCACCAGCGTGGTCATGGCCCATAGCGCCATGGCCAGACCGGCGAGCGCCGGCGGATAGCTGGAGAGCAGCAAGCCCTGCGACAGCGGAATCATCGGCCCGGCCACAAATCCCTGCAGCGCCCGAAACGCAATCAGCGAGGTCATGTTGGGCGCCAGGCCGCACAGCCAGGACGCGAGTACAAACAGCAGCACACTGGTAATGAACAGGCGCACCTGCCCAAAGCGCTGGGACAGCCAGCCCGTGAGCGGCAGGGAGATGGCGTTGGCCACCCCAAAGCTGGTGATGACCCAGGTGCCCTGGTTGGCACTGACGCCCAGGTCGCCCGCGATGGCGGGCAGGGAGACATTGGCAATGGACGAATCCAGCACGTTCATGAACGTGGCGAGCGACAGGGCAATCGTGCCCCACAGGCGGGCGGAGCCCTGCAACGGCGGCAGGGGCATGAAGCTTGGAGCGGTGGCCATGACGGGGGTGCTCAGAAGGCGGCCCGACTAGCGGCGCCCGAGGTTGGCCGCCACGATTTTGCGCACCTCCTCGGCCGCGCCCTGTTCGGCCGAGGCGTAAACCGCTGTTTCGACCAACGCGGCGGCGCGGGGCGCATCTGCCAGCATCTTGCCGCTCTGTTCGCTGACATCCACGGTGGCTTCCATCGACAAGCCGACGCGCAGAGGGTTTTGGGCGATTTGGGCAGCATCCAGCGCCACGCGCACGGGCACGCGCTGAACCACCTTGATCCAGTTGCCGGTGGCGTTTTGGGCGGGTAGCAAGGCAAAGGCGGCCCCGGTACCCATACCCAGTCCGGCGATCGTGCCCTTGAACTCGACTTTTTTGCCATACACATCAGCCGTCAGCTTGACCGGCTGCCCGATGCGGATGTGGCGCAACTGGACTTCCTTGAAGTTGGCATCCACCCACACCTGGCTCAGGGGAATGATCGACATCAGGGGGGTGCCGGCCGCCACGCGCTGACCGAGTTGCACCGTGCGCCGCGCGACATACCCATCCACCGGCGCGGGCAAGGCGGTACGCTGACTCGCCAGATAAGCTTCACGCACTTTGGCAGCGGCCGCCATCACGCTGGGATGCTGGTCAACGGCAATGCCGTCGGTCATGGACTGGTTGCTGATGAGTTGTTCCCGCGCTGCGGCCACCCCCGCGGTGGCCGAGGCCAGCGTGGCCTGGCCCAGAGCGAGCTGGCTTTGCGCGTGCTGGAGTTCTTCACCTGACACGGCGCCGGTTTGAACCAGCCCCTGGCGGCGCTTGACGTCATCCGTGGCCCGTGCGATGTCGGTTTGTGCCTTGAGCAAGTCGGTCTCGCGCAGAGTGATTTGGGCGCGCAGGCTGCCGTTGTTGGCATACAGCGTGCGCACCTGGCGCACGGCTTGCGCCAGATTGGCCTCGGCTGCATCCAGAGTGACCTGGGCATCGGCAGGATCGAGCTTGACGAGTGGCTGACCGGCTTTCACAAAGTCGGTGTCATCAGCCAGGATGGCCATCACGGTGCCGCCAATTTGCGGCGTGATCTGGATCACGTTGCCCTGCACATAGGCGTTGTCCGTCGACTCGTAGTGGCTGGCCACCAGCCATTCATAGGCA
>JAUXQA010000505.1 GCA_030683195.1 Rhodoferax sp.
TCGTCCAGCCCCAAGTCCAGCAGCGCCTGGCGTGTGTCGTTAAAAGCCTTGCCGCTGGCGATCAGACCCAGTCGGTCGTGCGGACCTTCAATCACGTTGTAATTGAGCCGGTTGGCCCGAATGTAGGACAGGGCGGCATACCACTTGTAATGGAACAGACGTGCTTCCTGCTCCAGCGCATGGTCGGGCCAGCGAATGTGCAGGCCACCGGGGGGCATCTGGAAGTCGGTGGGAATCTTGATCTGCACCCGGTCAGGGTCAATCATGGCGGTGGCGCTGGACTCCACAATTTCCTGGATGGTTTTCATGCCTGCCCACACGCCCGAGAACCGGCTCATGGCGAAGGCATGAATGCCCAGGTCCAGAATTTCCTGCACCGTGGCCGGGAAAAAAACCGGCGTGCCGCAGGCCTTGAAGATATGGTCGCTCTGGTGCGCCGCCGTCGAGCTTTTGGAGATGTGGTCGTCACCAGCCACCGCAATCACCCCGCCCCACTCGGTGGTGCCGGCCATGTTGGCGTGTTTGAACACGTCACTGCAGCGATCCACGCCCGGGCCCTTGCCGTACCAGATGCCAAACACGCCATCAAACTTGTTGGAGCCCGGCGGGGCAAAGCCGAGTTGCTGCGTACCCCACAGGGCGGTGGCGGCCAGTTCTTCGTTGACGCCAGGCTGAAAAATGATGTTTTGCGTCTTGAGGTATTTCCCGGCCTTGACCAGCGCCTGGTCATACCCCCCCAGCGGCGAGCCCCGGTAGCCGCTGATGAAACCCGCCGTATTTTTTCCCAATCGCTGGTCACGCGCGCGCTGCAGCATCGGCAGCTTGACCAGGGCCTGCACCCCGCTCATGAACGCACGGCCATAGTCCAGTGAGTATTTGTCGTCGAGCGTGACGGTTTCCAGGGCTTTGCGGATGTGGTCGGGCAAGGGGGCATTCATGTGGGTCAGGTCTCCGGGGTACAGGGTGGGTTCGCCTTGTGGGCAAGGGGCGTCAACAACTGCCGCCGGATAGGTGGCAGCCTCCAATGGACCGCAAAGTGTAGGCCGTGAGCCCGGATATGTCTTTGCTTTCTTTGCCTCGTTTACCCAGGTGCGAGAAAGAATCTTGCTCAAATTCCGGATCTATTGAACACATTCCCCAAAAGCTGCCACTATGCCTGACTAAAGTCGGTAGAGACGAACGCACATGAAAAAGCCCGGTCCCCTTGCAGGGACCGGGCAAGCGGCAAGGCCGCAATCAACTTGGAGTTTTAGGCTGGGGTGTCAACGCATCAGGTGCCGATCTTGCCGCCGTCATTTTTCGTGATGACGATGGTGGCCGAACGCGGACGCTTGCCCGCTCCGTAGCCCGCATTGCTGGGCCATTGGCTGGTGTACTTGGTCGGGTCGGCCACATCCGCCATGGCGGTGGTCTCACCCGGGTGCTGGATGTTGACGAAGATGGCTTTGCCGTCCGGCGTCTCGGTCAGACCCGTGATCTCGCAGGCCTTGGGGCCTACCAAAAAGCGCTTGAGCTGGGTACCAGGTGCCTTGCCGACAAAGGTGTCTACGGCCAGCGTAGTGCCATCCGCCCTGGTATAGCTCAAGGTCTTCTTGGCGCCATCACCCACTTGGCCGGGCACGGCGGCCAGCATCATGCAGTTGGTGACATCGGTGTAAGCACCATCGTCGGTCTGAATCCACATGACACCGGTGGCGGGGCTGAACACCAGTCCATCGGGGCTGGAGAAGTCCTGGTCACTTGTAAGGTTCGACAGGTTGACCTTGCTGGCATCGGCGTCGGATTGAGCGCCAAAGGCATAAATATCCCAGGTAAAGCTGGTGGCAGCCGATCCAGCAGTGGCTTCCTTCACGCGCAGGATGTGGCCGTTGGGGTTGCCGGCTTGCACAGTGGTGCCCTTCAAATCGGTGTAGGCGCGCGGGTTGGCTGCATCCGGCGCATTCTGTCCGCTGGCGGGTTCCGCGCGGCGGTTGCTGTTGTTGGTCAGGGTGAAGTAGATCTCGCCATTGGCAGGATTCACACCGCACCATTCGGGCCGGTCCATCTTGGTGGCACCCACGGCATCAGCGGCCAGGCGGGCATTGACGCACACATCGGCCTGGTCAGCAAAGGCGTAGCCCGCATAGGCGGCAATCACGGCGTTGCTGATGGACAACTCCACCCACTGACCACTGCCGTCGTTATTGAACTTGGCGACATACAGCTTGCCACTGTCGAGGTACTTATCGCCAGTGGCGATGACGTTGGCGGGGCTGGCATCGGCAGCATCCCAATTGGCTGCAGAGACAAATTTGTAGATGTACTCGCCACGTGAATCGTCACCCATGTAAACCGCCAGGGGCTTGCCGGCCACAGGGGCACTGAACGAGGCGCTTTCATGGGCAAAGCGGCCCAATGCGGAGCGCTTCTTAGCCGTACGGGTCTTGGTGTAAGCGTCAATTTCAACGATGTAGCCCATGCCATTCAATTCGTTGCGGTAGTCATCGCTGCCGTCTGCACTGGTGCCGCTCTGACTGTTGTTCCAACGCGCATATTTATCGGCCACGCCACCGGTTTCCCACCCGTGGCGGCTGGCAGCACCCTGGCTGCGGCCGTAACGCTTAAGCGAGGCTACGCTCTTGTTGTTGGCGCGTGCCGTATCGTCGGTAGCGCTGCGGAAGAAGTAACCGGCCCAGTTTTCCTCACCGGTCAGGAAGCTTCCCCAGGGCGTTTTGCCCGTACCGCAGTTGTTCAGGGTTCCACGGGTACGGGTGGCATTGGTGGAGTACTTGGTGACCAACAGTGCATTGCCACGCGCCGGACCCGACATCTCAACATCGCTCAGGCAAGTCAGACGGAAGTTGAAGGCAGAACCGGCCACGGTGGCCCATTTGCCGCTGGTGCTCTTGACCTCGACCACGGAGATGCCGTGAATGGCAGTCTCTTTGTCCACCTCGGCAGCGGGGCGCGGGAGCGTCGATGTGCCGCCGTTGGCGTGCAGGAAGAACGAACTGCGGGTCTCGTCAGTGGTCGCCTCGTGGTTCATGGCGAGCAACCCGCGGTCAACGGCAGAAGCTGAGGGTTTGCCACTGGCATCCAGACCAAACCATTCCATGCCGTCGTGGTGATCGCCCGCACGGTTCTCAAAGTCGGCGTCGGTACCATCGTTCTTGAAGGCAGACGTGTTAGCCGTAAGTGGGTCACCCAAAGCGTAGATGACATTGGCGGTGTAACCTGCCGGCACTGACACCACGTCAGCCAAGCTCTTGGCAACCGCGCCAAAGCCCATCAACGCAGCCGCTGCGGGGGCCGCTGCAACGGCGTCATCGCCGCCACCGCAAGCTGCAACACCGAAGCCACCCAGAAGGGCAGTGCCGACGGTACCGACGCTACCGCGCAACAAGCCGCGCCGGCTCAGACGTGCTTGCAGGATCGAGTCGAAGGTCGGGTTTTTGCTGGTGTTGGAGTTTTCTTCGTTGAAGTCAATCAATTGGGTCATGGTGATTCCTGAAATTGGAGGAGTAAAAGTTCGGCTCAATTTCTGACGATAGACACCTGCCGTGACAACAACGTGACGCCAATATGATTGTTTTGTGACATCCCGTTTAGCCGGCAAGCGTCTCTGGGGTGAACCCATTTACACGCCGCTGTTGTTCGGCTCCAAGCTAATATCGGCAAGAATCTTGCTCATACAACACGCTCATGGAAACACTCGACAAG
>JAUXQA010000511.1 GCA_030683195.1 Rhodoferax sp.
AATGACCAGCAGCCGGATACGGCACCTTGGGCCTTGAGGGAAGGGGTTTCAGGGTGATTCTGCAGGGTCATGGTGACCTCCTTTCGTTGGGTAGATGCCAGATGATCGCGTCAGCACATGGTTTGGTCCAATGAATTCGGGATAAGCTATTGTTGCTTTTCACGCATTAATTACCCCACCCGGAGTTCAGTCGTTCATGCAACATCCCGAACACTCGCTGCGCACGCGCCCCATTGCCGTGGGTCAGTTGCGCGCCTTTGAGGCCGTGGCGCGCCACCTCAACTTTCGGGCCGCCTCGGAAGAACTGTCACTGACCCAAAGCGCGGTGAGCCGCCAGATTCAGTCGCTGGAAGAAGAAGTGGGCGTGGGCCTGTTTTTGCGCCACACGCGCGCAGTGGAACTCACTGGCGCAGGCGCGCAGTTGCTGCGGGCCGTGCTTCCATCACTGGAGCGGGTGGACAGCGCGGTACGGTTGATCCGGCGCAGCGCCGGGCGCAAAAGCGTGGCCATCAGCACCTGGGCCTCATTTGCGTCAATGTGGCTGATTCCCCGGCTGGAGGCGTTCCAAAGCGCCCACCCGGACATCGACATCCGCATTGATGCCACCGACGTGCCGGTGGACCTGGACACCACCGACATCGACCTGGCCTTGCGTTACACCACGCCCACCCATGCGCCATCGGGTGCGGTGCGCCTGTTTGGCGAGCAACTCACCCCGGTGGCCAGCCCCTGGCTGCTCAGGAGCGGCCCGCCTTTAAAAAAAGGAGAAGACCTGGCGCACTATGCCCTGATTGAAGCCAGCGACGCGCACCGTACCCAACACCTGGAATGGCTCACCTGGCGCCGTTGGCTTGACACCCACCACTTCAAGCAACTTGAACCCAAACGCTGGCTGTACTTCAATTACGCGCACCAGATCGCCCAGGCGGCCCTCACGGGCCAGGGCGTGGCGCTGTCTCGCATGCCGCTGGTGGCCGACAGTCTGGCCTCAGGGGATTTGGTGGAAATATTGCCGGGCATGCGGCTGGAGTCTCCCATGGCCTACTGGATGATTGTGGGTCCGCGCAGCGCAGCACGGCCAGAAATTCGCGCCTTTTGCGACTGGCTGACCGCTCAGGCGGCGCTCACGCGGGTGGCCATGGGGGAAGTCACGAAGTGACTGGTCAGCCGGCTCAGATGGGCCACACCACGCCGTTGTCGTTCAGGATCGCATCCAGTGGCATGTCGTGGGATTCTGGCTCAAAGTCGGGCAAAAACCCTTGCGAAAAGCCCAGGCCCACGGTCAGAGGGCGGGGCTCCAGGGTGGCCAGCATGCGGTCGTAAAAACCACCGCCGTAGCCCAACCGGTAACCGCCCGGCGCGTAGCCCACGCAGGCCACAAACAGCAGCGTGGGCACAATCACCTCGGTGTCTTTGGGCTTGGGGATGCCGTAAGCGTCTTCTTCCATGGGGCAGCCCGGATACCAGGTGTGAAACGTCATGGTCTTGTGAACTTTATCAACCACTGGCAGTCCAATTTTGCGGGGCTGGGGTTGATCGATCAGTTCGCCGTCTTCTTTCCAGCGGTGCAATGCAGGCAGGGGGTCAAACTCGCCCTTGATGGGCCAGTAAGCCCCAATGACCGCCTCAGGTCGCCCCACCAGCCAGATGCGCATGACACGCTGCAAAAGGTCGGCCCGCTGTAGGCGGTCCGGGAGGTTCAAGCGTTGCTCTACCAAGAGCTTTCGCAGCGCCTTTTTGTCAAGGGCCTTTTGTTCATCAGAGTTAACCATAATCTCCACATGCAGTTTCACAACATTTTGACATCGATTGCGCTGACCGGGTGCGTTGCCCTGTCAGCTTTCACACCCGCCCACGCCCAGACCGTGGAGACCCGCAAAACTGCGGCCGACGAGGCTATTCTGGACATGAGCCAGGCGTTTAAACGAGGCGACATCAAAGGCCTGAACGCCCTGCTCCCCAAGGTCGAGGGGCACGTGCTGGAACCCTGGGGCGCCTATTGGGCGCTGCGCGCCCGGCTCGATCAGGCCAGCCCAGGCGAAATCCAGGCCTTTTTAACCCGCTACATCGGCACCTACCAGGAAGACCGTCTGCGCAACGACTGGCTGCTGATGCTCGGCCAGCGCCGGGAATGGAACACGTTCATGGTGGAGCACCCCAGCTACCGCATGGGTGACGACCGGTCGGTAAGGTGTTATGCCCTGCTCACGGAATTCAGCGCGCGCCAAATTGAGGTGGCCAACCTGGTGGAAGCCTTGTGGCTGAGCCAGCCCAATGCCGATGAAGCCTGCGCCGCCGCAGCAGAGCAGCAACTCAAAGCTGGCAAGCTCAAGGCCCACAGTGCCTGGGTGCGCGCACGCCTGGGGATGGAAAACGATCGCCCACGCGTGGCCACTCAGGCGCTGGGTTTGCTAAACGGCGACTGGGCAGACACGGCCAGCGCCATTTACAGCAAGCCCGAGCAGTTTCTTGAAGGTCGTGTGCTGGCCTTGCGGCCCCGCACCAAGGAACTGGTCACTCTGGCACTGATCCGCATGGCGGTAGCTGACCCCGAGGCAGCGGCCCTTGAGGTCGACAAACTGCGCTGGAAAACCCAACTCACCCAGGAGGAGCGCAGCTGGATTTGGGGCGTGATTGGCAAACGTTCAGCATTAAAGCTGTCCAATGGCGCGTTGGCTCATTTCATGAACGGGCAAGACAAGTTCATGCACGACGACCACCTGGCCTGGAAGACACGCGCCGCTTTGCGGGCAGGCAATTGGGAGCAAGTGGCCAGCGCCACCGCCGCCATGAGCGAGGGCCAGGCCAAAGACAGCACCTGGGTCTACTGGCGTGCCCGGGCGTTGGCGGCTTTGGGCAAGACAGAGGCTGACCGCGCTGAGGCCACACGCCTGCTGCAGAGCATTGCCAGCGTGCGCGGCTTTTATGAGCAACTGGCACTGGAAGAACTGGGCCAGCGCATCATCGCCCCGCCCGCGCCCATCGCGCTCAGTCTTGAGGAAAAAGACGGCGCGCGGCTCAATCCCGGCCTGCAGCGCAGCCTGCATGCCATCAGAATAGGCTTGCGTACCGAAGGCGTGCGCGAATGGAACTACAGCACCAACTTGCATCAGCGCGGCGGCATGGGTGACCGCGAGTTGCTGGCCGCCGCTGACCTGGCCTGCCAGCGCGAGGTGTGGGACCGCTGCATCAACACCAGCGAGCGCACCAAGGTCGAGATGGACTTTACGCAACGCTTCCCCATGCCCCACAAGGCAGCCGTGCTGCAACGAACGGCCCAGATCGGCCTGGACCCGGCCTACGTGTATGGCCTGATCCGCCAGGAGAGCCGCTTCATCATGGACGCCCGCTCGGGTGTGGGCGCGGCCGGCCTGATGCAGGTAATGCCGCCTACGGCCAGCTGGACAGCCAAAAAAATCGGACTGACCGACTTCAAGCCCCACCAAATCACCGACCGGGACACCAACATTGCCATAGGCACGGGCTACCTCAAGCTGGTGCTCGACGACTTTGCCGGCTCCATGCCCATGGCCGCAGCGGCTTACAACGCCGGACCCAGCCGACCCCGCAATTGGCGTGGTCAACCCGGTGCTCCGGTGCTGGAGGCCGCGATTTGGGCCGAAAACGTGCCGTTCAATGAAACCCGGGATTACGTCAAAAAGGTGCTATCCAACACCACCAACTATGCAGCACTCATTTCGGGGCAGCCGCAGTCATTGAAAAACCGGCTGGGCCTGGTGGGCCCGAAGTCTGCCAATTCGACCACGCCTGACGCCAACCTGCCGTGAGCGAGTTGAGTTTCAGTCCAGCGGCTTGAACAATTCGCAGCGGTTGCGCCCGCTTTGCTTGGCGCGGTACATGGCCTGATCGGCATGGCGCATCAGGGTCTGCGGATCAAGTCCGTGATCAGGAAACATGGCCACGCCCATGCTGCCTGACACAGTCGTCAAAGGCGCCTCGGGATCACGGCCCAGTTGGCAGGGCTGCGCCACCTGGGCCAGCACCTTATGGGCCAAGGCCATCAATTCCTGCGCGTCACCAACGGTGGCAAACAGCAGCACGAATTCATCGCCACCCAGGCGGCACACCGTGTCAGACGCCCGCAAGCTGGACTGAAGGCGTTGGGCCACCTCACGCAACAAAAGGTCACCCGCATCATGGCCGAGGGTGTCGTTGACTCCCTTGAAGTTATCCAGATCCAGAAACCCCAGAGCAAACGCGCCGCCCTGGCGGGCGTGGTTCAGGCAACTGCGCTCCAGCCGGTCTTGCAATAGCACCCGATTGGGCAGGCCGGTGAGCGGGTCGTGCTCGGCAAAGTGGCTGCGTGCGGCAAGCCGGTTCTTCTCGGTCACGTCCTGCAAGACTCCCAGGCTGTGCAGGGGCTGGCCCCTGTCGTCGTACTCCCAGACGGCCGACAGCAGCACATCCAGAATCTGGCCTTCCCGGGTCACCACCTGGTAGGGCACATTGTCACAACGGCCTGAGAGTCGGGCTTGGGGAATGACCTCTTCACGGGCCCGACGGGCCGACTCCGCCGTCAAAAAATCCACCGATGGACGCCCCAAGACCTCTTGTTCGGAGTAGCCCAGCATGCTGAGCCACAAGCTGCTGACGCTGGTGATGCACCCCCTGTGGTCTATGGAGAACATCATGGTGGGCGTCTTGGTGTAGAGCGTTCGAAAGCGCTGCTCGCTGGCCGAGAGTTGCTGCATCACCGCCACTCGCCCTTGCACCGAGCTCGCCAGAAACAAACCCGGCAACAACGTGGCCAGCACAGAAAGGTAAAACAACCCAGGCCCCCACCAACTGGATGAAGGAGGCTCCAGCAGCACGCCAGAGCCGATCAAGCCACCCACAACCATGGCCGTCAGGGCGGTAGCCAAAGCGGTGGCCAGGAAATCGGTGCGGGCCGCCAACAAGACCAGGGGCAGCACCATCACCCCAAAGGGGTGGGGCAAGGTTGTCGCGGTCAAGAGTGTGACGCCAAGGCAAAGCAGCACAAAGCCCAGGGTCTGCAATTGCCGCAGCGCAGCATCGGCTCGCATCCCCCCCAGCAGCCACAGTGCCAGCGCCAAAGGCAGCACCGACACCGAACCAATCACGCTGCCAGAAAACCACGCCAACCAGGTCTGCAAAAAAGCGTTCGCCTCAGCCCCTGACAGGGCCAGAGCGGCTGCGCCCGCACAGGCGCTCAGCAGGGCCGGTACCAACGCGCCCAGCAGCAACACCCGTGCCAGCTGGTCCGGGTAACCCAGCGCGGCAGGCCGCAGATTCAAACGCTTGAGCAGTGTGGCCGCCAGCACCATCTCAAAACAGTTGCCCGCAGCAAAGGCCACTGACGACCAGCCTATTGACCCTGACCAGCCCTCAGCCAGAGGGCCCTGCACCATGAGCATCACCCCCACATTCGCCAGCGTGTTGGCCAGCCCCAGCACACCCAACATGGGCAGCCATCGCCGCAATGGAAGCGCCAGCAGGGCGACCACGCCCACCGGGTTGGCAAACCACATCACGGCTACCCCGCTGTGCTGCCCGGTTAGCCACAACGAACCCACAGCCAACACCAAATAAATGCCTGCTACAGAAACCACCCAGGCCCATGAGGGGGGCCGGGTGAACACCGCGAGACGCAAGAGCTGAGTCATGTCCAGGACTGCGCCCGCCGCCGCCGCAAAGCGGACCAGCCCAGAACGGCAACCGCCAGCACTGCCAGCCCCAGGCCCAGCCAGCGCCACCCGGTGCGCTTGGGGTCCTCGAACTGCAGCGTGCGGGTGTCGATCCAGCGGTCGGTGATTTTTTGGCGGGTTTGGGGGTCCAGCTTGATCAGCGCGGCGTCGAGTTGCTGGCCCAGGCCGGTGAGTTCCTTGCGGTAAGCAAAGCTCAAGGGGTACTCAAACCCAATCGCTTCCACGACCTGCACACCGGTGATTTGATGGGCGCGGATGGCATGGCTCACGCTGGCAATATCGGCCACTACTCCCTGATAGCGTCCCGCCACCAGCCCTTTCAGACCCGCGAGATCGTCGGGCACAGCCTGCCAATCAACGCGCAGGTATTTTTGCCGAACAAACGACTCTGCAGCATAACCCTGGCCCACGGCGACGCGTTGTCCATCCAGGTCTTTGAGTTGGGCCGGGCTGACGCTCTGGCGCACCACCAGTACCGCTGGCACCTGGATGTAGGGCGCTGTGAAGGCCAGAAACGCAGCGCGCTCGGGCGTGGGACGCAGGGACGACGCCAGATCGACCTCGCCCCGCTGGGCGGCTTCCAGAATGCGGCTCAAAGGCTGAGCGGGCAAAACAGTGAGCTGGATGTCAAGCAGCGGCTTGAGCGCCTCCAGCACATCGATGGAGAGACCCTGAATGCGGCCCTCGGGCGTTTCAGAGACAAAGGGGGCGTAGTCTTTTTCAGGGGCAAAGCGCACGGGTGTGGCAGCCTGCAACGGGAGTGGACCCCAAGCCAGCAGCAGGCCCATGGCGCCAGCGAAGATCAGTCGCCCGGGGTCAGGTGCATAGCGCCAGATGATCATTGCCGCCCCTTTTTTTCCATGGTTTTCAACGAAACACAAGTTGTTACTTTTCAATAAGTATACGGTTTTGAGTCGAAAAAAAGCAAAAAAACAGGGCTGCCCTGCTGCGGGTTGATCATCAGCGCCAAACAGTCGGTGCGGGCGCTGCCCACGCGATTACCGGGGAATCAGACGCAGGAGTGGCGCGGTTTTGAGGTTGATCTTGACCGCACTGGCGATCAGGCTCGATTCAATCGTTGTGTCTTTGCTGGCGGTGCTGCAACGCCGGGGCCCGGTGATCGGCTGGTTGTTACGGTTCATCACGCTGGCCACCAGGGGCTCTGCGGGCTTGAGGCCTCGGCAGATCACCACTGCGATTTCGCCATTGGTCAGTTTCACATAGGTCCCCGGCGGGTACACACCCAGCGTGCGCACCAGGGCCGAGCCCACCTCGTCATGCGCAGCAACACCCGCCTGCACCACCACACTCAGCGCCGAGTCTCGCGCCGTGCGACTGATCCGGGAGCCCCGAGGGCTCATGGCGGCGGTGTAGCGATCCACCGTTTGCAGGATCTTGGCCATGCGCTGCACCGGTGTCCAGTCAGCCAGGGCTGGCGGCCCCGACAAAGGGGCATGGTGCAAGGACACCACTTCAAGCCACCTCGAATCCGTCACACAGGCTTCTTCAAGGCATTGCACGCCTTTGGCCGCATGGTTATTGATCTCCCTTCGCTGCACGGCGGAGGGGTTGGCGTTTTGAATGGCCAGCGCGTCTTGCAGGCGCATCATGGCAACGTTCATGGTCAGCGCAGCGCACACCAGACTGCAGCGTTCTTGTTCGGACAACCGAAACAAGGGGGCCAGCAAATGCACCAGGGCTGCACACAACAGGGAATGCATGACGCTGTAACTGCTGAAGTCAGAGACGGCCCGGTTGAACAACAAAAATTGAGACCCCGACTGGTCTTCCTTCAGGAGGCTTTGAATGTGGAGATCCAGGCTTTGTATGCGGTGCTCAAAATTTTCTGTGGTTTTGACGCTGGCCAGCAGTCCGCCGAGCTTCGACTCCATCGTGCCCCAACGCTCGTCAAGGCTGCCCGTCAGCTTCTCTTCAAGCCGGCGGCCCGTGAGCTTGTCACGGTCAAGCTCGGGCGAGTCAAGCCGCAGGTGTTTGGAAAAATCCTTGATCGGAGCGCCCAGTTTGTTGAGCGTCGAGAGGCCCGAGTGCAAGGCCCGAAGCCCCTCTTCGGATTCGTCAATTTGAACAAATATTCTTTTCCGGTCCAGAATGCCTTGCAGTTGCCGCAGGCTGTCGATGCGATTGCCTTTGCCCAGCAAAACAGCGCCAACCTCGTCACGCAACGTGAAGTTCAGGGTCATGCCGATTCTCAGGCGGGCCTTGGGCAGCTCAATCAAATCCATGGCGATACGCACCCGGGCGGTGATGCGGTGGGGAAGATGACTGGGGAGTGAATCAAGAATACCTTTGGTTGGGCCGAGATGCCCTTGGTTTCAGGAATTATGCACCTGTCAAAACAGCACTGTATGTGCCCCTCAACGACAAAACACGGTGATAGCATGGCCAGTTTGGAGGCCCTCATGCTCACTCTTTATATTGGCAACAAGAATTACTCTTCCTGGTCCATGCGCCCCTGGGTGCTGCTCACACAGGCGGGCATTGAGTTCAAGGAGGTCATGGTGCGCTTTGACTCCTTTGAGCCCGGCTCCGCCTTCAAGTCAGTGGTTGACACCCTCACGCCCACCGGCAAGGTGCCTGTGCTGGTGGACGGCGATCTGGTGGTGTGGGACACACTGGCCATAGCCGAATATGTGGCCGAGCAGTTTCCCGACAAGCACCTGTGGCCAGTGAACAAGGCCGCCCGGGCCCGCGCCCGCAGTGTGTGCGCCGAGATGCATGCGGGCTTTACCGGCCTGCGTGGCAACTGCCCGATGAACATCGAGGCCTCTTTGACGGACACCGGCGCCCTGATCTGGCGCGACAAGCCTGCGGTGCGCGCTGATGTGGCGCGGCTGGTGGCCATGTGGCAGGGCTTGCTGGGCGGGCATGGCGGGCCAATGCTCTTTGGGGAATTCTCGGTGGCGGACGCCTACTTTGCCCCGGTTTGCATGCGCCTCAAGACCTACGGCCTGCCGGTGCCACCGGACGTGGCCGCCTACGTGGCGCGGGTATGCGAACTGCCCGGTGTCCAGGCCTGGGTGCAAGGCGCGCTGGCAGAGAAGGACTTTCTGGATTTTGAGGAACCTTACCGGCTCGCAGCCGATTGAGTTTTCTGAAACGTAAACTGCGCCCATGAAAACTTATCTGGTGGGTGGCGCCGTTCGGGACGCCTTGTTGGGCTTGCCGGTCAAGGACCGGGACTGGGTGGTGGTGGGCGGCACGCCGCAGGCCTTGATCGACCAGGGCTACTTGCCGGTGGGCAAAGACTTTCCGGTATTTTTGCATCCCCGCACCAAGGAAGAATATGCACTGGCCCGCACCGAGCGCAAAACCGCCCCCGGCTACCACGGCTTTGCGGTGCATGCCGCACCCGATGTGACCCTCGAAGAAGACCTGGCCCGGCGTGACCTGACCATTAATTCCATAGCACTCCAGGCAGATAAAACGCAGGCTAGAGGCCAATATGATCATAAATTACTGAATTCTCCCGAATTGTGGCCCTCCTCGGGTCATTTGGTCGACCCTTTTGGTGGCCAGGCGGACCTGGCAGCCAAGGTGTTTCGGCACGTGACCACGGCGTTTCGGGAAGATCCGGTGCGCATCCTGCGGGTGGCGCGGCTCGCGGCACGCTTTGCCGACTTCACGGTAGCACCCGAGACCCTGCTGCTCATGCAAGACATGGTGAGCCAGGGCGAGGCCGACCATCTGGTGGCCGAGCGCGTGTGGCAGGAGTTGGCCAAAGGGCTGATGGAGGCCACGCCGTCGCGCATGTTCGAGGTGCTGCGCGACTGCAATGCGCTGGCAAGGCTGCTGCCCGAGGTCAACGCCCTGTGGGGCGTACCCCAACGCGCTGAGTACCACCCCGAGATCGACACCGGCGTGCACCTGATGATGGTGCTGGACATGAGCGCACGCTTGCAGGCCAGCCTGCCGGTGCGGGTGGCCTGCCTGTTTCATGACCTGGGCAAGGCCACGACGCCTGAGCACCTGCTGCCGCGCCACCTGGGCCACGAGGAACGCAGTGCGCGCCTGCTCAAAAAAGTATGTGAGCGCCTGCGCATACCCACCGACTGCCGTGAGCTGGCCGATGTGGTGGCCCGCGAACATGGCAACATCCACCGCAGCGCGGACCTGAGCCCGGCCGCCACGGTGCGGCTGCTGGAGCGCTGTGATGCCTTTCGCAAGCCACAGCGCTTCGGGGAAATTTTGCTGGCCTGCGAGTGCGACGCGCGTGGGCGCCTGGGCTTGTTTGAGTCACCCTACCCTCAGCGCCCGCGACTCCTGGCCGCGCTGGCAGCAGCCCAGGCTGTTGCTACAAATTTAATCGCTGAGAAAGCAATAAATTCAGGGGCCAGCGGCAAGAACATCGGTGAATTAATTCACGTGGCGCGAGTACAAGCGGTGCGAGAAAGATTGACCTGGGTCGATCCGTTGGTAAACTGATTTTTTGAGCACCCCGACTATTCGGGGCACCACTTGTGTCCTACCGCTTCCAACAACGTGCGCCAAGAATCGTCCCCCGCCTCTGAGACTCCCGCGCAGCCCGCTCTGGCAGGGGAAAATGCGCACGCTCAAAGCCTGGCCGAGGATCCGTGGCGACTGGCGCTTGAAAACGCCGGTGACGGCGCCTGGGACTGGAACGTGGCAACAGGTGAGCAAATTCACTCCCGTCGCTGGAAAGAAATGCTGGGCTACCAAGATGAAGACATCGGCCCGGGCTACCCCGAGTTTGAGAGCCGGGTGCACCCCGACGACCTGCCCGCCGTGCAGGCTGCCGCCCAGGCCTACCTTGAAGACCGCACGCCAGGCTACATCTGCGAGATGCGCATGCGTTGCAAGGACGGCAGCTGGAAATGGATTGCCACCCGGGGCCTGATTGTCAACCGGGACGCGTCCGGGCGACCCCTGCGGATGATCGGCACCCACTCCGACATCACCGAGCGCAAGCACACGCAAGCCCGTTTGCAGGATTTGAGCGTTCAGTTGCCCGAGACCGCGCATTTGCTTCAAACCACCCTGGCTAGTATCAGCCAGGGCATCTTCATGACCAATGCCGAGGGCCGGGTCATCACCTTCAACCCGCGTGTGTGTGAGTTGCTGGACCTGCCCGAGAGCCTGATGGCGACCCGCCCCACCTTGGCGGAAATCACCCAGTACCAACTGGCCCGCGGTGACTTCGGGCACCAGGCTTCAGAGGTGGAGAAATCGGTACGGAACCACATTACCAGCGTTATCACAGGGGAAAATGTCCCTCTGCCACCCCGGTATGTGCGCCAAACAGAGAGCGGCCGTTTCCTCGAAGTCATGTCACAAGCCCTGCCCACTGGCGGCATGGTGCGTACCTTCACCGATGTCACCGACTATGTAGAGGCACAAGCCGCGCTGCGTGAGAGCGAAAGCCGCTGGAAATTAGCGCTGGAGAGTTCCGGCGACGGGGTGTGGGACTGGCACATCCAGACCGGGAAAGAGTTTTTCTCCAAACAACTGCTGAAGATGTATGGGTTTGAGGAACACGAAATTCTGGAGCGCGCGGACGAACTCGACCAACGCACCCACCCCGACGACCGCGCCCGGCTTGAAAAAGACCGCCGGGCCCACTTTGACGGACTCACACCCACCTACATCAACGAGCACCGCATTCTGTGCAAGGACGGCAGCTGGAAATGGGTGCTGACCCGGGGCGCAGTCATCAGCCGCGATGCCCAGGGCCAGCCGCTGCGCATGATCGGCACCCACACCGACATCACCGAGCGCAAGGTGTCCGAAGCCCTGATCTGGCAGCAGGCCCACTTTGATGCGTTGACCGGCCTGCCCAACCGCAACATGTTGCGCGACCGCTTGACGCAAGAAATAAAGAAGTGCCGGCGCGACGAATCGCAACTGGCCTGCCTGTTCATTGACCTTGACCACTTCAAGGAGGTCAACGACACACTCGGGCACGACCGTGGCGACGAGTTGCTGGTGCAGGCTGCACGGCGCATCCGGGACTGCCTGCGCGCGATTGATACCGTGGCGCGCATGGGCGGGGACGAGTTCACGGTCATCCTGCCGGAGGTGCCCGATCCACGCGGTCTGGAGCCTGTTTTGATCAAAATCCTGGGCGCGCTCGCAGCGGCCTTCAAGTTGGGCGATGAGAGGGTCTTTGTGTCGGCCAGCATCGGCGTGACCATTTACCCGCTGGATGCCAGCGACATCGAAGACCTGCTGAAAAACGCCGATCAGGCGCTCTATGTGGCCAAGGGTGCAGGGCGCAATCGCTACAGTTTCTTTACCCCGGCGCTGCAAGAGGCGGCCCAGTCGCGCGCCCGTCTGACCCATGACCTGCGCGATGCGCTGGCGGCGGGGCAGTTCAGGGTGGTGTACCAGCCGATTGTCGAGCTGGCCACGGGTACCACGCGCAAGGCAGAGGTACTGATCCGCTGGGACCACCCCACGCGCGGCCCGGTGAGTCCGGCGGAGTTCATCCCGATTGCGGAGGCCAGCGGCTTGATCTCCGAGATAGGCGAGTGG
>JAUXQA010000513.1 GCA_030683195.1 Rhodoferax sp.
TGGTCAAAGCGTTGAACAGAGTCGATTTACCGACGTTGGGCAAGCCCACGATGCCACATTTCATGAAAAATCCTTAGTTAGCTACAACCCACTTGCGCCATCGAGCCCCATCAGGAGACCGTCAAAGCGCCCGAGAAGCGCCTGGCCAAGGAGAAAAATGATCAAGAAAAACCCGGCAAAACACAGCACGCCGGCTGTGTTTTGAATCTATTTTGTCTTGAGGAAATGGGGCCGATTGTACTTATCAGCAAGTCTTGGCTATTTGGCTCACCGTCGGCCGTCTAGCGCTTGCTGCGCGTCAGACCACTCGCTGCCTGCCCATCAACCCAGTAGCTTGTTCCAGGTGCCGATGTTGTAAACATTCTGGTAGCCGTTCTTCTTCAGCAACAGTTTGGCCATGCCGCTGCGGGTTCCGCTGGCGCAGCACAGCACCACCGGGGCCGACTTGGGGATTTCACTGAGTCGACGGCCCAACTCGGGCAGGGGAATGTTGATGGTGCCCGGGGCGTTGACATGGGCAAACTCCCCGGCCGACCGGACGTCAACCAACAGGGCGCCGTTTTTCTTCAATTCCGGCAGCATGGCGACCACTCTTTTGGAATTCCACCACTTGTAGCCAAACCAAAGCACCAAGGCCATGAAAGGCCAATACTTCTGGAAGAGTTCCACTAAATTCATACCGTTCCTTGATGATTCAAATCACCAGAGTATCGACGCATAAGCAGCGGCTTATACGCGCATCGGTCAGCACGGCGTCTGTATTTTGCACATACCGGTCTTTGCGTGGGCCAACCGGGCCCTATCCGGCAGCCAGCTCACCCGGACTCCTACAATCCGCGGCATGAGTCAACCCCTTGATATATGTATTCGCGGCGACGGTATTGTGGGTCGCACCCTGGCCCTGCTTCTGGCACGCGAACGGCTTCGCGTTGGCCTGGTGTCCCGGCCAGCGGCCGCGCCCGATGCCCCCGCCGCCAGCGACGTGCGGGCCTATGCACTAAACGCCAGCTCCCGCACACTGCTGGAGTCGCTGCGCTGCTGGCCCGATGCCCAGCACGCCACCGAGGTGCTGGCCATGCAGGTCAAGGGCGACGACGGTGGCGAGGTGAATTTTTCCGCCACAGAACTCCATGTGCCGGGCTTGACCTGGATCGTGGATGTTCCCGCCCTGGAAACGCAGCTGGGGGAGGCAGTGCGATTTCAACCCCAGATCGAGCAACTCACGGGGCCCCGCTCCGCGGCCCTGACAGTGATCTGCGAAGGCCGGGCCAGCAGCACGCGTGCCGAGCTGGGCATTGATTTTGAGATCACGCCGTACCACCAGAGTGCCGTGGCAGCTCGTATCAGCTGCGAACTGGCCCACGCCCAAGTGGCACGCCAGTGGTTTGCCGGGGGTGAAATTCTGGCTTTTTTGCCGATTGACGGACCGCAGGGGAACTCTGTTGCGGTTGTCTGGTCTGTTGATGAGGCCCGGGCACAGGCGCTGCTGGAAACCAGCCCCGATGAATTTTGTCAGCTACTGCAAGCGGCCAGCGGCAACTGCCTTGGGCAACTCAGCCTGAACAGTGAGCGCAACGCCTGGCCGCTACAGATGGCGCGCGCCCAACGGTGGGCGGGCGTGCAGGCCGGCAAGGCGTGGGCGCTGGCGGGTGATGCTGCCCACAACGTGCATCCCCTGGCTGGGCAGGGCCTGAATTTGGGCTTGGCGGATGTGGCCGCTTTGGCACGGGTCATGCAGGAGCGCGAATACTGGCGCAGCGTAGGCGATGAAAAGCTGATGCGCCGCTATGAGCGCTCCCGCAAGGCTGATGTGTTGGCCACAGGAGCCACGATGGACGGGCTGCAGCAGCTATTTGGTCGGGACGGCCCGGGTTGGCAAACCCTGCGCAACCTGGGCATGAAGGGGTTTGAGCGCAGCGGCCCCCTCAAGCAGTGGGTGGCGCGCCAGGCCATGGGATTTAAATGAACAATTGGAAAACAATGAAATTGACTCAAACCGCCGTTGTACTGGCGACCCTGCTGACCGCCTTCGGCGTGACCGCCCAGGAAGCCACCATCCGCAAGAACCTGGCCGAGCGCCTGCCACAAATTGAAAAAATTGACGAGGTGACCAAGAGTCCCGTGCCCGGCCTGTTTGAAGTGCGGGTCAACGGCAGCGAGATTTTTTACACCGATGCCGAGGCCAACTACCTGGTCCAGGGCAGCCTGATTGACACCAAACAGCGGCGCAACCTGACCGAGGAGCGCATTGACAAGCTGCTGGCCGTCAACTTTGACACCCTGCCCTTCAAGGACGCCTACACCATCGTGCGGGGCAATGGCAAGCGCA
>JAUXQA010000105.1 GCA_030683195.1 Rhodoferax sp.
TACCCCACCGGCAACAAGGCCGCGGTTGACAAGGTGAAGCCCGAGATTGCCAGCAACAAAACGATCTTCGTGGAGACGGCTTACTTCGCAAAGATGGTCTCGCCCAACAGCTTTTCCAACCCGGCGCGCGAGGCTATGACCAACGCCTACAACAGCTTCAAACAAGGAAAGTAGGGCGTTTTGCCTTGGCGGTGCGTTGGAATGGTTGAGAACAAAGGTTGACTCATGGCAGACAAGGGGATGGAACAGGGCTATTTGGTGACCGAGCATCTGGTCAAGCGCTTTGACGAGGCGATGGCGGTGGATGATGTGTCCCTGAGCATTGCCAAAGGCGAGATTTTTGCGCTGCTGGGGAGTTCGGGTTGTGGCAAGTCCACCCTGCTGCGCATGCTTGCCGGGTTTGAGCAACCAACCTCTGGACGCATATTGTTGGGCGGGCAGGACATGGCGGGCATTGCCCCCCACGAGCGCCCCATCAACATGATGTTTCAGTCCTATGCCTTGTTTCCGCATCTCGATGTGTGGGAAAACATTGCCTTTGGCCTCAAGCGGGAGGGCTTGCCCCGGCCTGATATCCAGCGGCGCGTGGGCGAGATGCTCGATCTGGTGCAGTTGGGCGAGTTTGCCAAGCGCAAACCCCATCAACTCTCCGGCGGGCAGCAACAGCGGGTGGCCTTGGCGCGCAGCCTGGCCAAGCGTCCCAAGCTGCTGCTGCTGGACGAACCCCTGGGTGCCCTTGACAAAAAATTGCGGGAGCAAACCCAGTTTGAGTTGGTCAACATCATCGAGCAAGTTGGTGTGACGTGCGTGATGGTGACCCATGACCAGGAGGAAGCCATGACCATGGCCAACCGCATTGCTGTCATGAGCCGGGGGCGCGTGCTGCAGGTGGGCTCGCCGCAGGAGGTATACGAGCACCCCGCCAACCGGTTTGTGGCGGACTTTATTGGCAACGTCAATCTGTTTGAGGGCAAGCTCAATGTGGATGAGGCAGATCATTGCGCTGTGCTCACCAAGATTGGCGAAATCCAGGTCGGCCATGGCGTGAGCGGTACCTTGAATATGCCGGTGGCCCTTGCCGTGAGGCCCGAAAAGCTGGAGATCAGCAAGGAGCGGCCGCCGGTTGCCCGGAATGTGTTCAGCGGCCAGGTCAAGGAAATCGCCTACTTTGGCTCGTACAGCACCTATATCGTGGTCGCCAGCGATGGCACGCGCGTGCGGATCACCGAATCAAATACCTCCCGCGATGGTCGCAGCCAGATCACCTGGGATGACACGGTGTTCTTCTGGTGGGATGACGCGGCCGGCATTGTGCTGCGTGACTGAGGGCAGACGAATGGCTGTGCGACCTCATTTTTCTTTGGTCAAACGCTTTGTGATCGGCGTGCCTTATGCATGGTTGATTGTTTTCTTCTTTGTGCCGTTTCTGATCCTGCTCTACATCAGTTTTGTGGACATGGGCAACGACATCAGTCCGTTCAAGCCCCTTTGGAATGCCGAGACTGGAGTTCTCTCGCTCAAGTACGACAACTATGGCTCCATTTTTCAATCACCCGACGGTGGTGCCCTGTTCCAAACGCTCTATGTCGAGGCTTACCTGAGATCAATCGGGTATGCACTGTGTACAGCAGTTTTGTGCTTGGTTATCGGCTACCCATTTGCCTACTTTATTGCCCGGTCAAAGCCCAGCGCGCGCCCAGCCTTGCTGATGATGGTGATGCTGCCGTTTTGGACCTCGTTCCTGCTGCGGGTCTATGCCTGGAAAGGTATTCTGGCGGACCTGGGTGTCCTGAATCGGCTGCTGATGTTCGTGGGGTTGACTGACGAGCCCATCCTGATGCTCTATACCAACGTGTCAATGTTGTTAGGCATGACTTACGTGTACCTGCCTTTCATGGTTTTGCCGCTGTATGCCAATCTGGTGAAGATGGATGGGCGTTTGCTGGAGGCCGCCTACGACCTTGGCGCATCTCCCTTCAAGGCCTTCTGGCTGGTTACCGTGCCCCTGTCGCGGGCCGGCGTCATTGCTGGTTTTATGCTGGTATTCATTCCCTGTGTGGGTGAATTCGTTATTCCCTCGCTGCTGGGCGGACCGGAGACCCTCATGATTGGGCGTGTGGTCTGGGACGAAATGTTCATCAGCAACAATTGGCCGCGTGCCACTGCCTTGGCGGTGGTGATGATTGTGTTGATCGTGGCTCCGCTGGCGTTCTATTACCACCACACCGGCAAAGCAGCCGATGCCCGTTCTTGAGGTTTTGCTGATGAAACTCTCGCTCAAGCATTTTGGCAAGGCCTGGCTGGCGTTGGTGTTCGCATTTTTGTATACGCCACTGATTTTCATGGTGGTCTTTTCCTTCAACAGCACGCGCCAGGACGCCGTGTTCACCGGGTTCTCCTGGCGCTGGTATGAGGCTCTGGCCGCGGACAGCCGGATCGTCGATGGGTTTTGGCTCTCACTCAAGGTAGCCACCATCACGGGTGTGCTCTCGGCGGTGTTGGCGACATTCGCTGCCTTTGTGCTGGTTCGCTACCGGCGCTTTCCAGGGCGAACTGCGTTTTCTGGCATGGTGAATGCCCCTCTGGTGATGCCGGAAGTGGTGATCGGTTTGTCGCTGCTGCTGCTGATGGTGGGTGTTCAAAACCTGTTTGGTTGGCCGCAGCGCGGCCTGCTCACCATTATTTTGGGTCACACCCTGCTTGGCATGTCTTACGGCATGGTGGTGATTCAGTCGAGGTTGCAGGAGATGGACCGTTCCATTGAGGAGGCTGCCATGGACCTGGGAGCCAGGCCCTACCAGGTGTTCATGCTGGTGACGCTGCCCAACATTTTTCAGGCCATCCTGGCTGCTTTTTTGCTGGCGTTCACCTTGTCGTTTGATGATGTGGTGATTGCCGAGTTTTTGTCTGGTCCGGGTGTAAATACCTTGCCGCAGGTGATTTTTGGCTACGCCCGACGTGGGATCAACCCCACGATTTATGCAGCTGCAACGCTATTGATCGTCACTGTCACCCTGGCGGTGGTGGCTTACAGCCTGTGGGTGGCAAGGCAAATGAGCAGGCGTGAGCGGGAGATTTCAGCGGTTTGACTTGCCCTTTGTGATCTGGCAGTTGTCAGTGCAAAGCAGGGGGTTTTAAATTTCGCATCGTGAAAAAAGAATCTTTTCTGTGAAATGATGATTGTTGCGATGCATCTTTTTTATGTCGCAAAAAGAAAACAAATTTCACATTGTGAATTTTATAATCCAAGTCATTGATTTTAAAAGATTTAAATTTAGTCTTCTATAAGACATAAGATTAAAAAATCTTGTCTGACCCTTTAGAATTACTGGGTAGGCACCAGACTTGCATAGGTTTGGTGGCAAAAGTTTTTAATCAACCCACGGAGTAACCTCATGCCGAAATACACGACTGAACCCACAAGCCGCGAAGCGCAAATTGAAGCGTTGGAAAAAGACTGGGCCACCAACCCCCGTTGGAAAGGCATCAAACGCGGCTATACCGCTGCTGATGTGGTGCGCCTGCGCGGTTCATTCCCCATTGAGCACACCTTGGCCCGCCGCGGCGCCGAAAAGCTGTGGAACCTGGTCAACACAGAGCCTTACGTCAATTGCCTGGGTGCATTGACCGGCGGCCAGGCCATGCAGCAAGTCAAGGCCGGCGTGAAAGCCATCTACTTGTCGGGCTGGCAAGTCGCTGCGGACAACAACTCATACGCATCCATGTACCCCGACCAGTCGCTGTATCCCGTGGATTCGGTGCCAACCGTGGTTGAGCGCATTAACAACACCTTCCGCCGTGCGGATGAAATCCAGCACTCACGTGGTGTGGATGCTGGCGACAAAGGCTACATTGACAACTTCGCGCCCATCGTGGCCGATGCCGAAGCCGGTTTCGGTGGTGTGCTGAATGCGTTTGAGCTGATGAAAGCCATGATCAAGGCTGGCGCTGCTGGCGTGCACTTTGAAGACCAATTGGCTTCCGTCAAAAAATGCGGCCATATGGGCGGCAAGGTTCTGGTGCCAACGGCTGAAGCCTGCCAGAAGCTGATTGCAGCCCGTATGGCGGCCGACGTGTGCGGCGTGCCAACTCTGGTGATTGCCCGTACCGATGCGGAAGCGGCTGATTTGTTGACCAGCGACTACGACGAA
>JAUXQA010000519.1 GCA_030683195.1 Rhodoferax sp.
CGCCGTTTTGCCAACTGATCAGGCGCTCAAGCCATCCACCGCCTGAAACAGGGACTGGCGCGCCTGGCTGACGATCTGGCCTTTCCAGCCATCGGTATCGGTATAGAACGCATCCATCAACTGCTGCTTTATCTGGGCGGCCAAATCCGCTGGCGCTTCGGGGTGGTTGTTGAGCCAGTGTTCGGCCCGCAGGGCGTACATCACCTGCGCCATGGGTTGGGTGCCGTACTCCATGGCCAAACCGGTGTATTCGGCCTGCGGGCACTCCTGGTACAAAGACATCCACATGAGCCCGGTCAAAAAAGCGGATGTAGACGAACCGTCATAAATCGAGGTGACGGGCGTGGCACCCTCGCCGCCCCACCAATTGCGAGCACGCGTCAAAGCGGCCTTGTCGTCCTTGCAGGCAAAGATGCGTTCGCCCACGCCGTTGGGGCCCAGCCCGGTGTGCAAATCGATCCAGGCAATTTTGGTCGCCCGGGCAGCATGGTCACGCAGGACCTGCCTCAAGGTCAGATTGCTCCAAGTGGGCTCGGTGCCACCAAAAAACAAGCCGTCAGGAAACTCATGCTGACCGCGGGTAATGGCGGCCTGAAACGCCGTCATGCCCTGGGTTTCAATGAACCGGGCCACGGCCTGCGCGTTGGCAGCGTCTGGCGGCCACTGCTCAGGCAAGAGCAGCGGGCGCAAGGCACCATAAGCTTCATTGTTGGGCAGGGGTTGAGAGAAGTCCTGAAAATTGCGGTTCAAGTCCACGTTTTCATGGGTGGTGCGGCGCACATGTGAAAAACCATAAGGGTTCAGCGCATGGATGTAGAGCACGGCCACGCCTTGAGCGCGGGCTTTTTCCCGCCACTCGGCATCATGCAAGGCAAACACCTGCACCCCACTGCCGCAATATCCCTCCACCCCATGACAGGCGCTGCTCAGAATCAACAATTTATCGGCATCCGGGGCGCCGTCCAGGACCACATCCATCGCCAGCACCTCGCCGTCCCGCCCGGCCTCAGGGTGGGCATAAGACGTCACAGACAAACTGGCCTGGGCCGCAGCCTCCAGAAACTTGACACGGGCCTGCGCGTAGCTGGCGGAAAAGGATTCAACAACATTCATCATGGGGTGGTGTCCGTTCAAACAGGGGTTTTGAGCCACTCTTCAGCCAGTCGCACCCAGTAGGTGGCACCCAGCGGAATCAGGTCGTCGTTGAAGTCATAGCTCGGGTTGTGCAGCATGCAGGGACCGCCACCATGGCCCATTTCACGGTGCGCGCCATCGCCATTGGCAATGAAGCTGTAGCAGCCGGGTTTGGCCATCAGCATGTAGGAGAAATCTTCAGCGCCCATGGTGGGCTCCTGCACCTGCACATTGTCTTCGCCAACAATGCTGACCATTACTTTGCGAGCGAACTCCGCCTCTTTGACGCTGTTGATGGTGGGCGGGTAGTTGCGTGTAAAACTGAATTCGCACG
>JAUXQA010000523.1 GCA_030683195.1 Rhodoferax sp.
CTTGTCAAAGGGTCGACCATCAGCCAAGCCCACGTCTCGCAAGGCCTTTTTCAATACATCCTTGTCAAACTCCTTGGTCCCAACGAAATCGATATCAGCAATGTTGGGCCGTTCTTCAACCACGACCACCACTACATTACCATTCACTTCAATTCTCACGTCTTTGAACAGGCCCAACCCAAAGAGGGCTCGAATGGCTGCAGAACCTTTTTCGTCATCGTAAACATCACCCACTCGAACTGGCATCGACACGAACACAGTACCCGGCTCCACGCGCTGCAGGCCTTCAATGCGGATATCTCGCACGGTGAAGGGAGTAACTGCCCAAGCCGAACTTGCCATTAAGACCATAGAGGCCGCGGCGGCACTGGCGCGCCATTGAGTTTGATTGAATTGCATTTTTAAAATTGAAGAAGTCGAATCAGTGCTACTGGGAGCGCTGATTAATTAACCAAGCAGGCGCGTGATGTCGTTAAACAGGGCAACAGACATCATCAGAAACAGAATGCCAATTCCGCCTCTTTGCAGGCGTTCAACCCATACCTCGGGGACAGGTTTGCCAACAATTCCCTCCCAAAGATAATACATCAGGTGCCCGCCGTCCAAAACGGGCAGGGGAAGCAGGTTCAAGACACCCAAACTGACACTGATCAGAGCAAGAAACAGCAAATATTGCGTCAAACCGAGACCTGCTGATTTGCCCGCGTAGTCCGCAATCGTCAATGGGCCGCTGAGGTTTTTTAATGAGGCTTCGCCAATGAGCATCTTGCCCATCATCTTGAGAGTCAATATCGATACTTCCCAGGTCCGGGCGACACCCAGCCACAGGCCATCCATCAAGCCGTAGTTGACCATGGTCGACTCCGGCAGGGAGCCCACATAGGCGCCAATTTTCCCGACTCTTGACTCCCCATCCTGGCGAACGTCTGGCTTCACCGTTATCAGTTGAGGCACACCGGAGCGCTCAATCTTCCAGGTGCTTTCGGGCGGGCCGCCATTGGAACCACTTGCTCTTATCAGCTGACGCAACTGCTGCCCGTCCACAACCGGTACGGAGCCGACCTGCAACACCAAATCGCCCTCTTTTAGACCGGCTCTGTCTGCCGCGTCGCCCGGGCTCACTCCAGCTATGACGGGACGTGTAAAAGGACCTACGACACCAATTTTCTTGAATAGTTGAGCGTCTGCGTCCCTGGCAGCCAGGTCACTGAGCTTGAGGGAGACGAGAGAAACGGTTTTCTTTGGTGGACGGCTGAACTCCAGCTGAACGTCATGTCCTTGCAGGGCACCTCGGGTCAAAAACCAGCGCAGATCATCAAATGACTCAATATCTTGCAGCTCATCCCCCTCCAATGCAGCGCGCTCAACTCGCTCTCCGCCTAGCAGGCCGGCTCTGGCTGCAACCGATCCGACATCCGGGCTTGCCAAAATTGCAGAAGCGTGCATCACGCCGCTCCAATTGACGATGGAGTAAAGCAAAACCGCCAGTAACAAATTAGCCACCGGCCCGGCCAAAACTATCGCAACCCGGAAGCGCAAGGGCTGGGTGTTAAAAGCCTGATGCCTCTCGCTCTGCTCGACTGGCGCCTCGCGCTCGTCAAGCATCTTTACATAGCCTCCCAACGGCAGAGCGCTGATGGAGAACTCTGTCGGCGAACCTTCGGGCTGCCATCGGTACAACACTTTTCCAAACCCAATAGAAAAACGAAGCACCTTCACGCCGCAGGCAACAGCTACCCGGTAGTGCCCGTATTCATGGACTGCTACCAACAGTCC
This sequence comes from Rhodoferax sp., assembly GCA_030683195.1. Lineage (GTDB taxonomy): Bacteria > Pseudomonadota > Gammaproteobacteria > Burkholderiales > Burkholderiaceae_C > Rhodoferax. The sequence goes on from JAUXQA010000523.1 coordinate 1,777, forward strand.
GAGGGCAAGCACGAAGGCCAAGATAGTCAGCATGATTTTTGGGTTGCCTCAGGTTAACGACCCAATCGATGAGCAATCTCACCTGCGGCTCTGCGGGACAAATCATCCAAAGCCAGGAGATCTGCCAAGGATTCCGGACTGCTGGATACAACGGCGTCAAGCGTTTCCAGATTGACCGCATGAATCTGGTCAAAACGCAGGGCTCCGTCAAGAAATGCTGCAACCCCCACCTCATTGGCTGCATTCAAAACCGCCGTTGAACCAGATGGCCCTTTCAGTACCGACCATGCCAGAGTCAACCCAGGAAAGCGCTCCGCATGCCCATGAGAGTCCAGCGACTCAAAGGTCATGTCTGCCATAGCACCAAAATTCAAGGCTGTGGCACCAGACACCATACGACTCGGCCACGACAGACCATAGGCGATGGGCACTTTCATATCCGGCGTACCGAGTTGCGCCACTACCGAGTTGTCTTTGTACTGAACCATGGAGTGAATCACACTCTGGGGATGAATGACGACCTCGATCTGCTCCGGGGTGACGCCAAAAAGATGCCTCGCCTCAATCACTTCAAGCGCCTTATTCATCATGGTGGCAGAGTCAACCGAAATCTTCCGTCCCATCACCCAATTGGGGTGAGCACAAGCTTGTGCAGGGGTCACATCCCGCAGCGTGTGGGGTGCGCGTTGACGAAAAGGACCACCGGAGGCAGTGAGGATGATCTTGTCGATTTGGGCAGCCCAAGTAGCCTCGTCAGCGGGCAAGGACTGAAAAATAGCTGAGTGCTCACTGTCAATCGGGAGTAATTTCGCCCCTCCTTTTGTAACGGCGCGCATAAAGAAGTCGCCGCCAACCACCAGTGCCTCTTTGTTGGCCAACAACAGCCGCTTTCCGGACAACGCAGCGCCCAGACAAGAGGCCAGGCCTGCAGCACCAACAATGGCCGCCATGACCGTGTCGACCAGTTCATGCGAGGCGATCATCGTTATGGCATCGTCGCCCCACAGTACCCGTGTGCTCAGATTTAGATCACGGCACTTTTGCTCCAGTATCCGCCCTTGGACCTCGCTGGCCATCACCGCAAATGAGGGCTTGAACTGAACGCATTGCTGCAGCATAGAGTCAACCCGGGTTGATGCACTCAATGCAAAAACCGTGAATCGCTCAGGATGACGCGCAATTACATCAAGCGTACTAACGCCGACGGAACCAGTCGACCCCAATATGGCGACGCGCTGTGCTGCAGGAAATGTCAGGTCATTCATATGATGTTTAACAAAGAGTAGAGCATCATGGCCAGCGGCAAGGTGGGGAGCAAGGCATCAACCCGGTCCAGAATACCGCCGTGCCCCGGCAAGAGACTGCTACTGTCCTTGACGCCTGCACTGCGTTTGACCAAAGATTCAAACAGGTCACCCACCACACTCATGGACGCCATAAATATGGCGGCAATACACAGCAACCAGACGCTTTTGGCACCAAGGTCGCTATATAGACTTGGTACAGCAGCCAACATAGTCGAGTCAGCCCATCGCCAAACAAAGGCGAGAACAACAACACCTGTCATTCCACCCCAAACGCCCTCCCAACTTTTCCCGGGGCTGATGCTTAGCGCCAGTTTGGTTTGGGTAAAACGTCCCCCCAATGCCCTGCCGGCGAAATAGGCAAAGATGTCGGCCACCCACACCAACACCAAAATAGACATTAAAAAGTTGATGCCAATCACCCTCGCCTGCGCAACAGCCAGCCAAGCCAGCCAAAGCGCAAACAGGCCCGAAAAAAGCCTGAGAGGCCGCGGGTAGCTGGACCAGGCTGACACACCGGCACGCAACAACCAGGCGCTCGCCAAGACCCATGTTGCACCTGCAAAAATCCAGAGCAAATCAAGAGACCGCTCCACCAAACCGAGCCACCAACTCGCTGCACATGCCAATGCGCAAGCTCCACCCCAAATGAGTGACATCAATTGGCCATATCCGTTGAGTCGACTCCACTCCCACGCACCAGCGGAGATCATGATCAAGGCCAACGCAATCAGAGGCCAAGGAGAAGCGTAAAAGAGGGCTGGCAACAAAACAAGTAGCAGTATCAAGGCCGTGATCACACGTTGTTTCAGCATATATTCCTTTCACGCCAAATTAGCGCGGCGAACCCCGTTGCTTAAGTTGCTCAGAAGTCTTTCCAAACCGTCTTTCACGCTGGTGATACACAGCAATCGCCTGGTCCAACGACGCCTCATCAAACTCAGGCCAAAGATCATCGGTGAAATAAAACTCGGAATATGCCGATTGCCAGAGCAGGAAGTTACTGACACGCTGCTCTCCGCCCGTTCGAATCACCAAATCCGGGTCCCGCACATGGGACAGCGCCATAAACCGGTTCAGATTCACTTCGGTGATGGGCTGCCCCTGGCTGGCCAACTGGGCAGCGGCCTGAACAATATCCCACCGACCACCGTAGTTAAAGCAGACATTCAGAATCAAACGGGAATTCGACGCGGTTGCGCGTTCTGCCTGGTCAATGCCATTCGCCACTTTTTCAGACAAACCGGCGCGTTCGCCGGCAAAGTGCAATTGCACACCGTCGGAATTGAGCTGCGGGACCTCCCGAATCAAGGCTTTGGCAAAAAGATCCATCAAACCAGACACCTCCTCTGCAGGTCGGCTCCAGTTTTCCGACGAAAACGCGAATACCGTCAATACGCTGACCCCGCGTTCGGCACATGCCTTGACGCAACGTCTGAGTGAATCAACGCCTTGTTTGTGGCCGGCGACGCGGGGCAAAAAGCGCTTGGTTGCCCAACGCCCGTTCCCGTCCATCACAATGGCGATGTGGTGAGGCACAGCGCTCATGTCAAACAGCAGATGTGTTGCGGAGATGAATCGTCGTCAAGATGCCCGAAACAAAACTCAGCGCACGAATTGGCCGACGTCGCGACAGGCACCTAGACCGCCATGATGTCCTGCTCTTTAGCAGCCACCAACTGATCAATGGAAATGATGTGACGATCCGTAGTCTTTTGGATATCTGCCTCGGACCGCTTTTGATCATCCTCGGAAGCCAGCTTATCTTTAACCGCTTTTTTGACTGCTTCGTTGGCATCGCGGCGCAGGTTACGAATGGCTACCTTGGCGCTCTCACCTTCATTGCGGACGACTTTGGTGAGTTCTTTGCGGCGCTCTTCCGACATGGCCGGCATGGGCACCCGAATCAGATCGCCCATGGACGATGGATTGAGACCCAAATCGCTGTCGCGGATCGCCTTTTCAATCTTGGCACCCATTCCCTTTTCCCAGGGTTGGACACTGATGGTTCGGGCATCCAGCAAGGACACATTGGCCACCTGACTGATTGGCACCATTGAACCGTAGTAGTCCACATGGACTGAGTCCAGCAAAGCGGGATTTGCACGGCCGGTACGGATCTTGGTGAGGTTGTTTTTGAAGGCAACGATGGATTGGTCCATCTTGACTTCCAGCGTGTTCTTGATATCGGCAATTGGCATGTTTTTCTCCTCGCTCGGCTGCTCAAAGTGCGCCAAGCACGACATTGAATTTTGACATATCAGGCGTAAACCAGCGTGCCCTCATCTTCGCCCATGACGACGCGGCGCAAGGCACCGTGCTTGAAGATAGAAAACACCTTGACAGGCAGCTTTTGATCGCGGCACAAAGCAAATGCAGTTGCGTCCATGATGCCCAGATTCTGGGCCATGGCCTCATCAAACGAAATTTTGCTGTAACGGGTTGCAAGCGGGTTGGTCTTGGGGTCTGCTGAATAGACGCCATCCACCTTGGTGGCCTTCAAGACGATCTGGGCGCCGATCTCTGCGCCACGCAGAGCCGCTGCGGTATCGGTCGTAAAAAACGGATTGCCTGTACCTGCGGCGAAAATAACCACCTTGCCTTCTTCCAGGTATTGAAGGGCTTTGGGTCGGACGTAGGGCTCTACGACTTGCTCAATGGCAATCGCAGACATCACTCGGGCAGTCAGGCCTGCCTTGTTCATCGTGTCACCCAGAGCCAGCGCGTTCATCACAGTGGCCAGCATGCCCATGTAGTCGGCTGTGGCGCGATCCATACCTACTGATCCGCCCGCGACACCGCGGAAAATATTCCCCCCGCCGATAACCACTGCAACCTCGACACCCAGACGAGTAATCTCGGCCACTTCATCAACCATTCGGACGATGGTGTCCCGGTTGATGCCGAACTGATCATCTCCCATCA
>JAUXQA010000012.1 GCA_030683195.1 Rhodoferax sp.
GCGTTTGGCTGCACGGGCGGCGGGTCTTGCTGGTGGATGACGACCCGCTGGTGCAGCTGGCCATGCAGGCGCTGCTGGGCGGTTGGCAGCTGGATGTGCGCACGGCCACGCGCGGCGACGAATCGGTGCTGGCGGTGTGCCACAGTGGCTGGGAGCCCGAATGTGTGCTGTGTGATTTCAGACTGCCTGGCCCCATGAACGGCATTGAGCTGCTGGACTTTTTGCAACAACAATTCCCCACCGCCATCGGCCTGCTTATTACCGGTGAAATGGTGCAAACCGTGCAACAAGCCGCCGAAGACGCGGGCTACATGCTGCTCTCCAAGCCCGTGGATGCCAGTGTGCTGGCCTACACCCTGGGGGCTTTGCTGGAGCGCCGCCGCGAGGAAAGAACGCCATGAACATTTTGATTGTGGATGACCACCCGCTCACCTGCCAGGGCCTGGCAGCCCTGCTGTCTGCCACCCAGCTGGGCGCGCAGGTGCAAAGCGCCTACTCGGCTGCGCAGGCGCGCCTGGCACTGCAAAAGCTGCCCAAACCAGACTGGATTTTTCTGGACATCAACCTGCCGGACGACCCGGAGCACGCGCTGTTCAGAGGCTTGTGTGAATCCACCTGGATTGACCACACAGTGCTGATATCGGCCGACCCACAGCATCGGCTGATTCGCCGGGCTTTGGCGGAAGGTGTGCGGGGATTTATTCCTAAAACCGCAGACCCGGAGCTGGTGCTCGATGGATTTTCCCGCATTTTGGCGGGTGAATTTTATGTACCCTCCGCCCTGGCGATGCAACTGAGAGACACGGCCCACTCAGATTCGCGCCCCTTGTCGCCCCGCTTGCAACAAGTGCAAGAATTGTTGTTGCGTGGCACGGCCAACAAAATAATGGCTCGCCAGCTGGGGTTGTCCGACCACACCGTCAAAGAATATGTTTCGTCGGTGCTGACCTTTCATGGCGCTGCCAACCGACTGGAGCTGGTGCTCAAGCTCTCCAAAGAGATCAACCCCTAATCGCGCTACTGGACTGCTACACAATTATTCGACTAAATCCAATAGATAAGCCGGCTAGGGAACGCTTTGCCGAATTTTCAAACAAAAATATCAAACCGCTTTCAAACCCCCATCAAACCGCCGGCAAAACCACATCTATCTGCGCCCCACCGCTTGGCGCGCGTGACACGCGCAACTCACCCTGGTGGCTGGTCACCAGGTCGCGCACCACGGCCAAACCGATGCCGTGACCAGGCACCTGTTCATCCAGTCGCACCCGACGCCCCGGCACGGCTTGATCGTCGGCAAAGCCGGGGCCGTCGTCAGTGATGCAGATGCACAAGGCTTTGCCTTCCAGCCACAAACGCACCGACACCGCGCTGCGGGCCCACTTGGCCGCGTTATCCAGCAGATTGCCCAGCAGCTCGAAGGCATCACCCTCGTCCAGGCGCCAGCTGAGCTCAGGCGCACAGTCCACAGTGAAGCTCAGGTTCTTCTCCATATAGACCTTGGCCAGCGTGCCCTGAATCCGAGTAACAACCGGCGCCAGCGCGAGGAGCGGGGCAAAGCGGGCTGCGCCACTGGCGCCGGCGCGGCCGAGCTGGTGCATGACGATGCCGTCCATGCGCGTGACCTGTTGCGCCACCATGGCGGGCAGTTGGTCCGGCTCATCCAGCGTGGCGCGCAAGGCCGCCAGCGGTGTTTTGAGGCTGTGAGCGAGATCGTCCAGCGCCTCCTTGTAGCGGGTTTGGCGCGCGCGCTCCTGGTCGATCAGACCATTGAGGTTGTGGGTGAGCCCCGCCAGTTCACTCGGGTAACGGCCCTCCACCTTGCCCTGATCGCCTTGTTCAATGCGCTGGATTTCACGGGCCATGCCGCGCAAGGGCGCCAAGCCCCAGCGCAGCAGCAGCACCTGGGTGAGCAGCAACAAAAGCGCTGCTCCGCCCAGCCAGCTCAGCAAGGTGCGGTCAAACGTCCGCAATTCGCGGCTCAGGGCCGCGGCGTCTTCCAGCACCGAGAACACCAGCGGCGCCGTGCGGTCGTTGTCGGACCAGGTGACGGCGTAACTGGCAGCCAAAAACGTCTGCCCAGGCGGGCGGTTATCGCCCTGCCCGGCAGGCGGGGCCGCCACGGTTTCAAACTGCCACTGCCCGGTGGCCAGGCGGCGCTGAAACGGCAGGGACGAGGGCGCCGACACAACCGACGATGGCGACGGCGAACTGAGCCCCAATGTGGACAAAGACTGCCACTCCTCGTTGTTGTCCAGGTTGGCAATGTTGGCGTACAGGCCCGACGCGGGCAGGGACAAGCGGGGTTCGGCCAACGCAGCCGGCATGACGAGCGAGCCCCGGGCATTGAGCTCGGCCCCCGCCATCAGCAGGTACACCGTGGTTTGCAAGCGGGCAAAGCGGGCGGCGCGCACGCTGTCGGCGTGCGCCTGTTGCACCGCCCAGCCGGCTCCCGCCAGAAAAGCCAGCAGCACCAGCGCAGCGCCCAGCCCCAGCCGCGCGCGAATGGACAGGGGCGGTTTCACTGCATCACAAAGCGGTAGCCGCGCCCGCGCAGGGTCTCGATGGGCACCCGCGTTCCGTCGGGATCGAGCTTGCGGCGCAGCCGCCCCACCAGCACCGCCAGCACGTTGCTGTCCCGGTCTTCGTCACGCGGGTACAGATAATCCGACAACTCCTGCTTGCTCACCACCCGGGCGCGCTCGCGCACCAGCAATTCCAGCACCCGATACTCGAAGGTGGTGAGTTCCAGCGCTTGGTCATTGAGCCGCGCGGTCTGGGCTGAAAAGTCGATGCTCAACGCCCCCAAAGTGAGCACGTCGGAGGTGGCTTTGAGCGAGCGGCGCAGCAGCGCCTTGAGGCGCGCGGCCAGCTCCGGGTATTCAAAGGGCTTGACCAGGTAGTCGTCGGCCCCGGCCTCCAGCCCGGTCACCTTGTCTTGCCAGCTGCCACGCGCGGTCAAGATCAAAATGGGCAGGGTCCGGCCCTCGGCGCGCAGGGTTTGTACCACCGTCAGGCCGTTCACCTTGGGCAGGCCCAGATCGACAATGGCCAGGTCCAGCGGGTACTCCCGGGCCTGGAACAGGCCGTCTTCCCCGTCAACGGCCAAATCGACCCGGTAGCCATCGGCCTCCAACTGGCGCTTCAAGCCCAGTCGCAAAATGGCATCGTCTTCAATCAACAGCAAGCGCATGGGGGCCTCCGTGTCTGGCAACTACAGCGTGCGCCCGCTGGCCACGTCAATCAACACCAGCCTGACCTCACCCTGGGGCGTAAGCACCTTGACCCGCCAAACCGGCCGGCCCTCGCGCTCAATTTTCTCGACCGCCAGCACCCGCCCGCCAGTGGCTTGGCGCGCCAAGCTGGTGGCGTCATCGCGGCTGATCTCCGCCCAAGCGGGCGAGGCCAGTGCCATCAGAGCAACAGTGAAGAAAGTGAGCAGAAATTTCATGGGGCGTAGGGGGCTGGGTCAGTCAATACACAACATCGTACCCGCGCCACTGGCTGTCGGGCTAGCGCTCAATCGGGTCCACGGTCACACGCACGGCCAGGGTCTGGCCGGGGTGGTTGCGCATGAAGGTGGTGTACTGCTGGCCGTGGTAGTCGTAGGTCACGCGGTAGCCCGTAAGGCGGGTTTGCGTGTCGTTCACGGTGCGGCAGCGTTGCACCTCGCGCTGGGCGTTTTCATACTGGCCGTTGCCATATTGGCCTTGGGCATATTGGCCGCGCTGATCGACCTGGTTGCGATTCTCAAGCCGATCCCCGGTGATGGCGCCCAGCACCACACCCAGGGCCGTGGCGGCGTCTTTGCCACTGCCGCCACCAATCTGGTTACCCAGCACGCCACCGGCCAGACCACCCACAATGGCGCCGCCGTACTGGCGGGCTTGCGGCTCGTTCCCGTACACGCGGGCCTGTGGTTCGCCGCGGTAGCGTCCGTCGCGTTCATTGATCCAGTGGCTGGTGCACTCGTTGCGTGGCTGGATGACGTTCTCATACTGGGCATCCACGTTGCGAATGCGGGCCTGGTCGACAAAAGTCTGCGCCTGGACTCCCAGCGCACCGGCAGTCAGCAAGCTGGCAATGACAAGACGTTTCATGAAAAGCTCCTTGGGTTGGTGTGGAGGCTAGTGTGCAGCGGGCTGCATGAACGAACGCTGAACCAAACGCAAATAGCTGGCCGGGTGTTCACTTACGCGTTGCGAACGATCACCCCGTCAAGGGTGGCGGCACCTGAGCGCACCAAGTCGTTCACCAGCGACTGCACCCATTCAGCAAATACGCGGTCCGCAAAGTGGGTTTTATGAATCATCGCAAAGTACGGCGTGGCCTGCGCCCAGGCCGTCAGCGTGGCCAGCTTGACGCTTTGCACCTCCAGTAAACGAAACTTGATCAGCACCTTGGACGCATAGTTGATGTGCTTGTCGGGGTTGTTCACAAAATTGGCCAGGCGCTCGCGGGCCACCGCAATGGCGGGCGCCACCTCGGTGAACGCCGGGCCGTGACCGGGAATCACCATCAGGGGTTGGAGTGACTCAATCAGATCGATGGTCTTGCCCACGGCCTCAAAGGCGTCCACGCCCTCCAGCTCAGGAAACACCACGCCAAAACCGCGCTCCCAAAGCGCATCGGCGGAGATCAGCAGCCGGGACTCGGGGTCGAACAAAACCACCGAGTGCGGGTCGTGGCCGGGCGCGGCGTGAATCTGCCATTGCATGCCGCCGAGGCGGATTTCGGTGTCGGGCACCAGCACCGCGTCAAAGCCAAACTGGGGGCAGCTCTGGCCGGTGGGCGCGTAGGTCAGGGCCTGAGCGTCCCAGGTGCGCACATGCTCGGACAAACCGGGTGGAATGAACGTGGTCATGCCGGGGTAAGCCTTTTGCAGCGCGGCATTGCCACCGCAGTGGTCGCTGTGCAAATGGGTGTTGACCAGCACATCCAGGTTCTCGCCGTCCAGCGCATCGTCCAGCAGCGCCAGGGTTTGCGCCGAGTGGGTAACGTAGCCGCTGTCAATCAGCGCCGAGCCTTCGGCACTGTCAATCAGGATGTTGTTGGACGACAACCAGCCGCGCTCAAAAAGGGTGATGTTGTCAGGGAGCGCTGCGCGCTGCAGGGAGGTGGACATGGGTAATTCCAGTGAAGGGTTGGGTGGCGGGGGAGCGGGACACCGCAGGAGTGAGCCGAATTGTCTCACTGGGGTGGCTACACTTCAGTCCTGCCTGATATAACGAGACCGGAGCCCCGCCATGCCCACCATTGTGACCCTTGATCCCTGCGCCTGCCCGCTGTGCGGGCAAGCCAATCAGTGCGCCATGGAGCGCGAGCGCACCAGCGGCGTCAAGCAGCCGTCATGCTGGTGCACGCAGGCCAGCTTTAGCGCCGAACTGCTGGCACGGGTGCCCGAGGCGGCACGCCAGCAAGCCTGCATTTGCGCCACCTGCGCCGGGCAACCCACATGATGCGCTGGCTGGACCGTTTCCCCCTGCTCTGGCTGGTGCTGCTGGCCGGCTGGATGGCCGTCGCGCCCATTTCACCTGAGCCGCACTTGATCGAGAAGCTGCGCATGCTGGGGCAAGGCACCCTCACCCGCCCGCTGGACATCTTTGATCTGGCGATGCATGCCGCACCATTGTTGCTGCTGGCGGTGCGGCTGTGGCGTCGCGCTACCGGCCGCATCACACCGCCCTGAGGCAACAAGCGCCCAAGGCGACAGGGGTCAAGGCCTCAAACCCAGGCTTGGGGGTATGCTGGCAAGCCCTTGTTTTCGCCAGGAGCCATCACCGACCCAGTTGTCGAGCCGCTTGGGTCCTGGCTTCACCCCACTCAGGAGATATGCACCATGCTTCAACCCAGCCTCATGATGGACTGCCCCTTGTTGGTATCCAACATCATCGAACATGCCGCCACCCAATTCGGCAGCGTCGAAGTGGTCTCGCGCGAGACGCACGGCCCGCTGTTCAGGTACACCTACGCGCAGTGCGCCGCACGTGCCCGCAAGCTGGCCAACGCCCTCAAGGGCCTGGGGCTGGAGCCCGGCAACGCGGTCGGCTCCATTGCCTGGAACAACCACCGCCACCTGGAAGCGTACTACGCCGTTTCGGGCAGCGGCATGGTCATGCACACCTGCAACCCCCGGCTGCAAGCCCAGCAACTCATCTACATCATCAACCACGCCGAAGACCAGGTGGTGCTGTTTGACGCCACCTTTGCCCCGCTGGTCAAAGGCATTGCCGCACACTGCCCACAGGTCAAGGCCTGGGTGTGCCTGAGCGGCTCGGCCAACACCGTGGCCATTGAAGGTGTGGCCAATGTGCTGTGCTATGAGGAACTCATTGCCCCACACAGCGAGCAGTTCGAGTGGCCCCAGTTTGACGAGCGCACCGGCGCTGCCCTGTGCTACACCTCGGGCACCACCGGCAACCCCAAGGGCGCCTTGTATTCGCACCGGGCCATTGTGCTCAACGCCATGTCGGGCTGCCTGCCCGGCATCTTGTCGCTCTCACCGCAAGACACGGTCTTGCCGGTGGTGCCCATGTTCCACATCAACGCCTGGTGTATTCCGTACGCCGCGCCCATCGGCGGCGCCCGGCTGGTCTTGCCCGGCCCGCGTCTGGACGGCGCCAGCCTGTATGAACTGATGGAGACCGAGCGGGTCACGGTCAGTGCGGGCGTACCCACCATCTGGCTGGGCCTGATGCAGCACCTGGAGCAGCACGGCCTTCACTTCTCCACCATGCGCCGCACGGCCGTGGGCGGCTCGGCCATGCCGGTGTCCTTGATTGCCAAGTTTGCCGACGAATATGGTGTGGAAGTGCGCCACGGCTGGGGCATGACCGAGACCACCGCAGTCGGCACCATGAGCTCCCTCACCCCCAAAGACATGGCCCTGGCGCCCGCCGAACGCCACGCCATGATCGCTCGCCAGGGGCGCTCGGTGTTTGGCGTGGAGATCAAAATCGTGGATGAAGCTGGCGCCACCCTGCCACGCGATGGCGTCAGCCAGGGCGAGCTGATGGTACGCGGGCAATGGATCATCACCGGCTATTACAAGAGCGAGGTCTCACCCCTGGTCGACGGCTGGTTCCCCACCGGCGACATTGCCACTATTGATGCCCTGGGCATGATGCAAATCCGCGACCGCGCCAAAGACGTCATCAAGACCGGAGGCGAGTGGATCAGTTCCATTGACCTGGAAAACGCCGCCATGGGCCACCCGGCCGTCGCCATGGCGGCTGTCATTGGCGTCAAGCACCCCAAATGGGACGAGCGGCCCCTGATCTTCATCGTGCGCAAGCCCGGCCAAACCCTGGAGCGTGACGACATGCTGGCCTTCCTGGCCGAGCGCGTGGCCAAGTGGTGGGTGCCCGATGACGTGATTTTTGTCGACTCCCTGCCCGTGGGCGGCACCGGCAAAGTGCAAAAAGGCGACCTGCGCAAGCAATACGGTGGCGTGTTCAGCTAATTGATACCGCAGCGGTTTCGGTAAACTCCCGCCGACCCCGCTGCGCTCAAGCCAGTGAAACGCTGAAGTTCAACTGATACCGACCATGCCCCCTTACCTGACATTTTGTGAGAACCGCCTGACATCACTGGACACCGCCAGCCAGGCCGAGATACGGGCGCTGGCCGCAGAGGCGATGGGCTGGCAGCCTCTGGGGCCAAGCGCTTACCTGCACCTCGGCGATGCCGAGGGCGAGGAAAACGTCATCCATGTGGTGGGCGTTCCGGACACCATCCTGGCCGGGCTGAATGTGTTGCTGCTGTCGTAACCCGAGGAAACAGTCACCCCATGCCAGACCTGCAGCGAATCACCACGCAATACATCGATGCCGAAGACCGCCTTCGCCTCACCGGTGAACTCGCCCCAGGGGAAGTGGTCGTTCTCTGGCTGACCCAGCGTTTGATGCATCGCTTGATCGGTCATTTGTGCCGCAGCCTGGACGATCCGGCACCCCACCTGCCGCAAAGTCGGCGCTTGCAGGCCGATGTGATTCAGAGTTTTGCCCAGCAGGCGGCCAGAGCGCAACTGCCAGCGCAGCCCGCCGTGCAAGCCAGCGACGCATGCCAGCAATGGTTGGTGGCGGCTATCGATATCAGCCAAGCACCCAACAAGACCTCACTGACGTTCAAAGGCAGCCTGCCCAACCACGACGCCCGCCTGACCCTGCAGGAACAGCCACTTCGCCAGTGGCTCAGCATTGTGTTTGAACAGTGCACCCAAGCCGGCTGGCCCGTGGCGGTTTGGCCGGACTGGGTGAAAGAGGCCTCCCTGCCCTTGCATGATCAACCCACCCTGCTGCAATAGCGCGCGCTCCCGGGGCCGCCCCCCTTTGATCATGGCCAGTCAGCTTTGATAGTTTCTGGATTCACAGGCCAACGCCTGTCATGCTTTGGGCGGTGTTCCTTCGGCATTTGAGACGACAACATCGATTTGGATCAAAGCATTGCCGGCCAATCCAGATACGCCAACTGTTCTTCGGGCAGGAACACCGCCCGGGAAGAATGTGGTGTAAACCTCGTCCACCGCTGCCACGTCTTCGATGTTTTTAAGGGCGATGTTTACTTTCACTGTATCGCTCATGACGTGGCCGATACTTTCAACAATCGCCTTGATGTTTTTCAGGCACTGGCCCGCCTGTTCCTTGACGCCGCCAGCGATCATTTCACCAGTTTTTGGATCCAAAGCCAATTGCGCTGAAATATGGTTGTAGTGAGAAAAGGCGACAGTTTGTGAGAAGGGGCCTCTTGTCGCATTGTCCGTATTGTTTGCTTTGATGACGATGTTGCGCGCGTCTTCAACCGCTTGCGGGGGTGTGCCGTCTCCGTGTGACACAACGGCTTCGATTTGCACCAACGCATCCATCGGCAACGCTGAAGCCACCACGGCCGTCAACGCTGGCACATAGCCCGGGAAATATGTTTTATAGGCTGCAGTTGCAGTTTTGATGTCCGAGACATTTGTCACGAACAAGGTGATTCTGACCACATCATCCATCACGTGGTCGATGCTCTCCAAAATGCACCGGATGTTTTTCAGGCACTGCTCACTCTGCTCTTTGACGCCGCCCGCGACCAGTTCGCCAGTTTGGGGATCCAAAGGCAACTGGGCTGAGATATTGTTGTAGTGAGAAAAAGCGACGGTTTGTGTAGACAGAGGACTTTTGGGTGCGCTTTCCGTATTTCTTGCCACTTTGACAAGGTCGCCGGCCTGCGGCGCTTGCGGAATGGTGCCTTCGCCGTTGGATACAAGGGCTTCAATTTGCACCAGCGCACCCAGGGGTAAAGCGGCAACAGCAAGGGTTGTCCGGGTAGGAACATAGCCGGAGAAGAACGTTGTAAAAACTTCATCTACAGCGTCCATATCCGATATGTTCTTGACGAATGTAGTGAGCCTGACCACATCGTCCATCGCATGGTCGATGCTGTCCAGAATGGCCTTGATGTTTTCAAAGCACTGCCGCGCTTGCTCTTTGACACCGCCGGCCACCAATTCACCGGTTTTTGGATCGACAGGCAGCTGAGCTGCGAGATTGTTGTAGTGAGAGAACGCGACGGACTGTGAATAGGGGCCTGTACTTTTTGGCGCATTTGCCGTATTTCTTGCCAAGACTGCGTTGTAGTTACTCATGAGATGATTGAATTCTGGGGTTGTAGTTGTAAGCTGATTTAACGTGATTTGGAAACCGGACAAGCATTTCAACTGCCTTCTGGACAGAATCGTAGCTTTGATCGACCACTAACCCACGTTAAAACCCTAGGGATTCTCGCTGCAGACCGACTCTTGGGCAAGCCACTGCCATCACCAAAAATGTGCCTGCTGGTCGAAGACATGGTCGCCTGACACCAGCCCGCCCAAAGCGGGGCAGGACCGGTGTGAATGATGCGAATTCAATAGCTGCAAACACAATAGACACGCCGGCCAGAGGTCAATTTTTCCATAAAAAGCCTCATGCCACCCCCACCCAGCGCTTGCGGCTGGTGCGCAGGCTGTAGCGGGCGCGGTAGGCGGCCGGCAGGTCGCCGGTCTGGCGGGCAAAAAGCCGCCGGAAGGTGCCGGTGTCCTGGTAGCCGCACATCTGCCCGACCTGCTCCACGCTCACATAGGTGGTCTCCAGCAGCACCCGCGCGCGGGCCACGCGCAGGCCATGCAAATAGTCCAGCGGGCTTTGTCCGTAGGCGCTGGCAAAGTGGCGCAAGAGCGTGCGTGGGCTGGTGGCAGCGGCCTGCGCCGTGGCACTCAGGCTGTAGGGCTCGGTCATGTGGTCTTCCAGCCAGCGGCGCGCCCGCTCCAGCGCGCCGGGGGGCAGCAGGCGGGGCAGGCCACCCAGCGCCATGCCGGCGGCCACCTGCTGACGCGACTCAGAGTGCAAAAAAACGTGGGCTGCGGCCATCGCCAGCTCGGCCACGGGGGTGTGACTCAGCATGTTCAGCACCACCTCGGTGGCCAATACCGGAGAGTCACAGGTCCAGACCCGGTCGTCCACGGTCCAGGGCCGGTCGGTCACCAGGGCCACGCCCGGGGCGTGGCGCAGCACCGGCCCGACAAACGGCCACGGCACCACCGCCTGACGCTGCAAAAGCCCCACTTCGCCCAGTAACGCCACCCCTGTGCTGAGCCCGGCGACCAAGCCACCCGCGGTATGCACTTGCGCCAGCCGGGCGGCTGACGGGGCAGCCTGGGTGACGAGTTGGTCCAGGTGGGGCCCGCTTTGCGCGTGCCAGCCGGGCACCACCACCATCGAGGCGCGCCCCCGCCAGCGTGACCCCTGAGGCAGAGACTGCGGCACGCGGGCACCTCGGGCGCACCACCAGCGCCAAGTCACCGGATCGGTCACGCGGGGCGTGCGCATGGCGGCCACCAGGTTGATGCAGCGCAGCACATCCACCACGGCCAACGCGGCCCCGGCCAGAACCTCGGGCCCCCAAAAAATGTCAATACACAACACGGGGCTGGCGGTTTGGGCAGGCAATGACATGGCGAAAACACCCTCTATGTTGGCAACTGTTGCACTTTAGCCCAGGGCGCTTATCCCGTAGCATGAATCCTTCATCTGACCCACCAGGAGTTTTCATGCGCTCACTGCCTCTTGCCGCCGCCCCTGCCTCACACGGCGGGCCCCGACCGAGCCGCCGCCATGTGGTGCTGGCGGGTGCCGCCACGCTGGCCGCTCCCCTGGCTTGGGCTCAACCCGGCTTCCCCAGCAAGCCGCTCACGCTGATCGTGCCGTTCACGGCGGGCGGTGCGTCGGATGTGGGCGCCCGCATGCTGGGCACGGAGCTGGGCAAACTGCTGGGCCAGACCGTGGTGGTGGAAAACCTGGCCGGCGCCGGTGGCGCACTGGCCGTGCAAAAACTCATTCGCGCACCCGCCGACGGCCACACGCTGCTCTACGGCGGCATGAGCGAGACCTTGCTGGTGCCTCTGATCAACCCCAGCCTGGGCTACAAACCCGAAGACCTGTTGCCCGTGGCCCTGGCGGGCAGCTCACCTATTTTGTTTGTGGTGCGACCTGAATTCCCGGCCAACACCATGGACGAGCTGGTGGCCCTCGTGCGCAAAAACCCCGGCAAGTACAGCTTTGGATCCGCCGGCATTGGCTCGTTTGCCCATGTGATGGGTGAGGTGGTCAAGGAGCGCGCGGGCATGTTCATGGTGCACATCCCGTACCGGGGCGGGCAGCAAATCATCACCGATGTGATTGGCGGCCAACTCGACATGGGCATCACCACCGCCGCCAACGCGGCGTCGATGATTGCCAACAAACGGATCAAGGCGCTGGGCGTGTCGGCGGGGGAACGGGTGCCGGTAATCAAGGACGTGCCGACTTTCTCTGAGTCAAATGCACTCAAGGGCCTGCAGATGAGTGTGTGGGCTTTTGTTTACGCCCCCAACAACACGCCCGCAGCGGTAGTGGAACGGCTGAACACGGCCATCAACACCGCTCTGATGGTGCCCGCGCTCAAGGAGGCACGGGTTCGGCTGGCCTCCGACCTGCCCTCACTGATGACGCCGGCACAGTCTCGCGCCTTTATTGCGGCAGAACAGGCACTGTACAAGCCGGTAACCAGCCGCATCAAGCCGGAGTAGGCGATGCCAGAAACCGCAAATCAAAGCGCGCACGCAGCACAACCCGGGCAAGCCCAAGACCCCCAAGACGCAGCCAACGGCACTGGCGGTTACGCCCCAAACTACGCGACCGCCCGCCAGCAGTTTCTGGCCGCAGCCACTCTGGCGGGCGTTGCGCTGGAGAGCCTGCCACACCCGCAACGCGGCCCCGACGGCGGCGAACTCGCCATTGACCTGGCCTGGCTGGGCCCGCGCGACGCCCGACGCGTGCTGGTGCTGATCAGCGGCACGCATGGCGTGGAGGGCTACCAGGGCAGCGCAGCGCAAGTGGGCTTCTTGGGCCACACCGCCAGCACCCTGCCAGCGGATACTGCCGCGCTCTTGATACATGGCCTGAACCCGTACGGCTTCGCCTGGGTGCGCCGGGTGAATGAAGACAACGTCGACCTGAACCGCAACTACCTGGACTTCTCGCGCCCGCTGCCCAGCAACCCGGGCTACGGGCAAGTGCACACCCTGATCCTGCCCGAGGCACTCACCCCGGCGGCACTGGGGCAGGTGCAGCAGCAGTTGGTGGATTACATGGCGCGCGTGGGCAAGGCGGCAGCCGCCACGGCCATCACCGGGGGGCAGTACACCCATCCGGACGGCATTTTTTATGGCGGCCAGGGCCTGTGCTGGTCCAACCGCCAACTGGCCAGCATCGCCGGACGCTACCTGCAGCAGGCCCGCGTGATCTGCGTGCTGGACCACCACACTGGCTTGGGACCGGTAGGCCACACCGAGCTGATCTGCCGCCACCCCGCAGGCTCGCCCGAGCTGGCACTGGCACGCGCCTGGCTGGGGCCGGATGTCACTTCCCCGGCCGCAGGCGAATCGGCCTCGGCCGTGATTGATGGCAATGTGCGCATGGCCTTTGGCAGCCTGTGCCCGCACGCGCAAGTGGTGTCGGTCTGCCCCGAGGTCGGCACGGCCCCCGAGTCCCAGGTGCTGGCGGCCTTGCTGGCTGACAACTGGCTGCACCAGCGCGGCGCGCCACTCTCGGCACTGGGTGACGGTGTGCGCCAGCAAATGATGGGTGCCTTTTGCCCCCGCGATGCCGCCTGGCGCGCCCAGGCGTTGGCGCGCGCCATGGCCATCCACCGCAGCGCACTGGTCGGGCTGAGCAGCGTGGCGCTTGAACCGCTCGCGCTGGATCACGCATGAACGCCGCAGCTTCACTTGCGCCCCGCCCCCTGCGTGTGGGTGTGTGCGGCTTCTTTATTGAGTGCAACCGTTGGTCCCCGCTGAGCACGGCCGACAGCTTCTTCGCCGGCATGGACCTGGCCGGTGACGCCCTGCAAGCCGAACTCCGGCGCGAGCAGCCCCGCACCTTGCCCGACACGGCCGGCTTTGTGGCCGCCATGAACCGGCTCGGGCCTTGGGAACCTGTGGCCTTGCGCTTGGCCGCAGCCCAGCCCGGAGGCCCGGTGATGCACAGCTACTTCGAATCTGTCGCCCGAGATATCGAAGCGCGCCTGCTGGCCGCAGGCCCGCTGGACGCCGTGTTCATTTCATCCCATGGCGCCGCGCTGACCACCGAATGCGACGACCCGGATGGCGAGTTGTTTGAACGCATCCGCGCCATCGTGGGACCAAATGTGCCAGTGGTGGCAGTGCTGGACTTGCACACCAATGTGTCGAGTCGCATGACCGATGCCCTGTCTGCGTTTGTCGCTTACCGCACCAACCCCCACACCGACCTGCGCGAGCGCGGTGAAGAGGCCGCGCAACTCCTGTACACGCTAGTGGCCCACGGCCCTGGAGTGGTGGAACTCGTCAAATTGCCCCTGGTTCCCCCGGCCACCACGCAACTGGTGAGGCCCGGCTCGCCTTACGCCGATCTGATTGCACTGGGGCAGACCCAGGCGGGTGGGTCAATTCTGAACGTGTCGCTGTGCGGCGGCTTTGCGTTGGCGGACTGCGCCAAGTGCGGCTTTTCAGTGGTGGTGACTGCGCAAGACGGCAACCGGGCTGCTGCCCGGGCCCTGGCGACCGAACTCGCGCGCGCCGTGTGGCAGCAGCGCCACCGATTTGTCTCGCCGCTCACGCCTTTGCCCGATGCCGTGCGCGCTGCCGTGCTGGCCGGCCGCCCCGGGGGCCAGCCCCTGATATTGGCGGACGTGGCCGACAACCCGGGCGGTGGCGGGGGTGGCAACACCGTCACGCTCCTGCTCGCCCTGCTCAGTTCGGGTGCCCAGGGTGTCTTGCTGGGGGTGTTCACCGACGCCGCACTGGCCAGCGAAGCCCACGCGCGGGGCGTCGGCGCTGAATTCACCGCGCACTTCAACCGCGACAGCACCGATCCAGTGATTGCACCCTCCCTCAGTCACCCGGCCCGCGTGCTGACCCTGTCCGACGGGCGTTTTGTCGGGCGCCAAGGCATGGTGAGCGGCTCGCAGCAGACCATGGGGCACTCGGCCCTGCTGGACCTGGGCGGCGTGCGGGTAGCGGTGATCTCACAGCGCCAGCAACTCATTGACCCCGCGCAACTTGACGTGCTGGGCGTGGACCTCGGCACCGTGTGCACCCTGGCCGTCAAGAGCCGAGGGCATTTTCGGGCCGCTTTTGAGGGGTTTGCACCGCCTGACCGCATACTGGAGGTGGATTGCCCCGGCCTGACCACGCCCAACCTCGCCACCTTGGCGTGGACCCGCCTGCCGCGCCCTATTTTCCCCCTTGACCAAGACCTTACCTGGACCCCCTGAACATGGACTTATCCCGCTTTCCCCGCCGCCGTTACTCAGTTGGACCCACACCCCTGGAGTTTTTGCCCAACTTCACCCGCGCCCTGAGCCCCCAGGGCGACGGCCCCAACATCTGGATCAAGCGCGATGACATGCTGGGCCTGTTCCCCGGCGGCAACAAGACCCGCAAGCTCGAATTTTTGATGGCCGATGCCCTGGCCCAGGGCACCGACACGCTCATCACCTGCGGCGCGCCCCAAAGCAACCACTGCCGCATTACGCTGGCGGCCGCCGTCAAAGAAGGCCTCAAATGCCGCTTTGTGATTGAAGAGCGGGTGCCCGGCAGCTTCAACGAGACGGCCAGCGGCAACCATTTCATGTTCCGCCTCATGGGCGTGGAGTCCCTCACCGTGGTGCCCGGAGGCAGCAACATGGCCGCTGCCATGCAACAGGTGGCCGACGAGCTGGCTGCCGAGGGCCGCAAGGGCTACATCATCCCCGGCGGCGGCTCCAACGCACTGGGCGGCCTGGGTTACGTGGCCTGTGCGCAAGAGCTGCAAGAGCAGTTTTTCGAGCAAGGCGTGCGCATCGACCGCGTGGTGGTGGGCTCCGGCAGCTCGGGCACGCACGGCGGGCTGCTTGCAGGATTTTTGGGCAACCACATCAACATCCCCATCGTGGGCATTGGCGTGAGCCGCGATCCCGCCGATCAGGAGCCGCTGGTGCACAAGGAAGCGCAGGCCGTGGCCGACCTGCTGGGCACTGGCATGACCATTCCGCGCGACGCGGTGGTGAGCGTGGGCGGCTACTGGCAACCCAAATACTCCATCCCGAACGACGCCATGGTGGAGGCCGTGCAACTCCTGGCCCGCACCGAGGCAATTCTCCTGGACCCGGTCTACACCGGCAAAATCATGGCCGGCCTGATCGGCCTGGCACGCCAAGGCTTTTTCAAACCGGGCGAAAACGTGCTGTTTTTACACACCGGCGGCATGCCGTCCCTGCACGCCTATGAACGGGAGTTGCTGGCCTGATTATTATTTCAATAGCAATCCAGGCAATTAATACGCCGGCCAGAGGTCAATTTGGCGCTTAAAGCACGCCCGCAAGCGACGGGCACCCCGGAGAGGCGACTTTTGAGCCCGCGAGGCGAGCATTTCGGTGTAATCTCACCCGGGTTTTGTATGCCCGTACAACTTTTCATCAAGGTAGCCACCATGAACCTATTTCGATCCAGCTTGCTATTGACCGCCTTGACTGCCGTCATGGCCCAAGGCTCCGCGTTTGCCGGCGCGGCCGACTTCACCCTGGTGAACCGCACCGGCTATGACCTGCGCGAGGTCTACATTTCTCCCTCCAACAAAAACGCCTGGGGCAAAGACCGCATGGGAGACTATGTGCTGGAGAACAACAAGCAACGCCTGTTCAAGTTCTCGGACAAAAGCGCTTGCACCCAGGACTTGAAAGTGGTCTTTGACGATGACGGCTCCGAAGTCATCTGGGAGGACTTCGACCTGTGCGAACTCAACAAAATAACCCTGCGCTACAACCGCAAGACCGACGTGGTGTCGGCCGACACCGAATAAGCGTCGCCCATGCCCGCCACTGAAATCACCGTTACCTCGGCCGGCGTGGTCGCGGGCAAAGAAATGCTCATTCCCACGGGCAAAGAAGGCCCGGTGCTGGCGCACCTGCAAGATTGGCTCAGCGCCAAAATCAAGGCCAAAACCGCCGTCAAAGACGTGAGCGCGTCCGTGCTGGTCAAAGGCATCAAGCAATGGGCGGCGTATGAGGAAAAAGCAGGCTCCAAAAAAGTACTGACCGTCTTCAAAATCACCTGAGCGCCCCGGAAAACAGGCGCCTGCGCCCCGCCCGCAGACTCACTCCAACACCCCCATCACCGACAGGATCCCAACATGACCACAACCCAAGAAACACAAGCCTGGGAGGCGCTCAAGCGCCTCGGAGACGCAGCGCTGGAGCGCGGAGGCGTCCAGGCGGTGCTTCAGATGTTCGTCGCCGTGCTCACATCTGCCGAGCAGGTTGCCCAGGAGAGCGAAGCCGCAGGCAACCCCGATGAGATGGCGACCGAGGTCATCTCCACTTGGTTGTCAACGACCTACGTACCCGAGATGCTGGAAGCAATGACGCAGACCCCGCCGTGAGCTCGCACCTTCGACTCTGGTTTCGTTTGGTGCCGGCCTATGCCGCCGGGTATTTTTTATCCTACGGGCTGCGCAGTGTGAACGCGGTGATTGCCCCGGAGCTGATGCAGGAGTTGAGCATCACGGCGGCCGGGTTGGGCCTGCTCACTTCCGCCTATTTTTTGGCGTTTGGCTTGTTTCAATTGCCGCTGGGCTTGCTGCTGGACCGCTTTGGCCCGCGCCGGGTCGAGGCCGGGCTGTTGTTGGTGGCTGCACTGGGCTGCGTGCTGTTTGCCCTGGGCACCTCGCTGGAGACGCTGGCGGTGGGGCGCGCCTTGATCGGGTTGGGGGTGTCGGCCTGCCTGATGGCCAGCTTCAAGGCCTTCAGCCAGTGGTTTCCGAGTGAGCGACTTCCCTCGCTCACCGCCACGATCATGGTGGCGGGTGGCTTGGGCGCCTTGTCGGCCAGCGTGCCGATTGAAGCCGCGCTGCCGTTGTTGGGATGGCGCGGCGTGTTCTGGGTCTGCGCAGCCCTGCTGGTGCTGGCAGCCGGGTTCCTGATGACGGTGCCCGACAAGGCAGTTACCGCCACGGGCGAGTCGATTGGTCAGCAGATCCGGGCACTGGGCAGCATCTATGGCAACCCCGTTTTTTGGCGTTTTGCGCCCCAGGGCTGCTTCATCGTCGGG
The DNA here is from genome assembly GCA_030683195.1 of Rhodoferax sp. Classification (GTDB taxonomy): domain Bacteria; phylum Pseudomonadota; class Gammaproteobacteria; order Burkholderiales; family Burkholderiaceae_C; genus Rhodoferax. The sequence continues at coordinate 17,627 of JAUXQA010000012.1, forward strand.
GGCTTCATGGCGATTCAGGGCCTGTGGGCGGTGCCGTGGCTGATGGAGGTCAACGGCGCCAGTCGCACGGACGCTGCGGGCACCCTGCTGTTGCTGGCACTGTCCATGCTGGTAGGCTTTTTGTTTGTAGCCACCTGTTCGGGCTGGCTGTCCAGGCGAGGCATCACGCCCATGATGCTGCTGCGCACCGGCATGGGTCTGGCACTGGTGGCCGAGCTGGCCATCATTCTGAAGCTGGCCCCGCCGGCGTTGTTGTGGCCGCTGTTGGGCATCACCTTCAGCTTGGGCAATATCGCTTATTCGCAGCTGAGTTCGGCTTTTGCAGTGAGCATGTCCGGGCGGGTGAACACGGCCCTCAATCTGGTGGTTTTTGTAGGCGCCTTCAGCCTGCAATGGGGCATTGGCGCCGCCGTCGATGCCTTTGGCGCCACAGGGTTCACCCGGGCTGGGGCATTCCAGGCGACCCTGGCCAGCTTGCTGACCCTGCAGACGCTGGCTTTTCTGTGGTTTTTGGTGCCGCTCAAATGGGGACGTAAGTCCGGCGGCGTTTGATGGTCACCACAGGCGGTGGCCCCACGCGGGCCACCGTTCTTTGCACCGGATAAGAGGGCTCCTCGGGCTTGGCTTTGGCCATCGCACGGGTCAACTGGGAGCTGTTCAGCGGAGTGACGTAATCCCCCACCACTTGGACGTACTGCCCATCTTCCGTCATGGCCAGCGCGCCCATTTGGGGACCACGCCTGACACTACCGAGCAAACGCAAGGCGTCGCCCTCTGGCCGTGCATAGGTGTAACGGGACCACTCAGGCACCCCGAGTCGCACGAACCAAGCTACTTTTTTTGCCAATTTCTGTCTTTCTCGCAGGTCAGATTAAATATTCACGCCAAGGATTTTCGCGCAAAAAGACGCCTTTGCGCAATTTGAAACACCAGCGATACAACTTAGCCCGGGTATTTTGGCTGATTCAACGCACGGGGCGCCTGCCCAAAATGACCTTGGGCGCATACTGCAGCAGCGCCTCCAGTCTGCGCCGCAGACAAAAAGAGCCGCACACCCACCCCCTCTGCCCGCCCCCCCAACTCCAAGGAAAGCCTTATGCCCACTCGCAAGGAAGCCACCGCTCCTACCCAGGCCATTCCTTTTGTATGCAATGAACACGACAGCAAATCCCTGCACTTCTCCAACAGTCAGGAGCAAAGCAAGATGCTGGTGAGCCAGCCCAATGAACTGGCTGTGGACTACACCCGAACGATGATGGGCTTTTTGCTGCTGAAACAAAAACCTAGTCACATTTTGATGATTGGCCTGGGTGGGGGCAGCCTGGCCAAGTATTGCCACCAGCATTTGCCGGACACGGAACTCACCGTGATCGAAATCAACCCGCTGGTGATCGCCTTGCGCGGCGAGTTCCAGGTGCCGGATGACAACGAACGCTTCCATGTCATTGAGGCCGATGGCGCCAACTTTGTGCGCGATACGGACCAGCTGTTTGATGTGGTGCTGGTAGACGGCTTTGACCAGCAGGGCCAACCGGCGCAGCTGTGCTCCCAGCATTTTTATGAGGACTGCAGCCGCGTGCTCGAAGCCCCCGGCGTGCTGGTGGTAAATCTGCATGACGACCATGCGTTTTACGAAGTTTTTATTGACCGGATCAATCGGTCTTTTGACAGCAACACCGCCGAAGTGGCAGCCAACGACGAAGGCAATGTAATCATTTTTGCCGGTAAAGGCCTGCCCGTGTCGCCGTATGCCTTGCGCAACGCGATCCAGGGCGTTCAAGACACCTGGAACGAGCACCCGTCATCCAGGCCAGACCTGCCTCAAGCCCTGCGCCTCTTGACCAGCGCTGCAGCGTGACGGCGGACGCCCTGAACCGGGGCTTCACGACTCTGACGCCGCGGGTGCTGCCCTTTGTTCGGGGCAATGAGGCTACTTTGTCCCTGCATTTCAACCTGGGTACGATTCAAAGCCGGATGGTGCGCCAGAAACCTTTTGACCTGGATTTGCCCTACACCAGGACCATGATGGGTTTTCTCCTCTTCCTGCCGCAGCCAACACATATTTTGATGATTGGTCTGGGCGGGGGTTCCCTGGCCAAGTTTTGCTACCGAAACCTGCCCGAGACCCGCATGACCGTGGTCGAAATCGACCCCCTCGTTGTGGCCATGCGACAGCAGTTCCTGATTCCCGGGGATGACGCGCGCTTATCGGTGGTGTGTGCCGATGGGGCAGCCTTTGTGCGCGACGCCAAGCCCGAATTTGATGTGATTCTGGTCGATGGCTTTGATGCCGGGGGGCAGTCCGACGCGCTCACCACACAGGCGTTTTACGACCATTGCCACCAGTGCCTGAGCGGGCACAGCCTGATGGTCGTCAACCTCGACAAGGGACACCCGGATCACGCCTGCTTCGTGCAGAGAATTCGCCAAACCTACGCCGATCAGGTGTTGATTCTGGACGTGGATGAGCGCGACAACTGCATTGTTCTGGCTGGCAAAGGTGTGTCTCTGGCCGCCAGCGACATGAACCTGAGTGCGGCGCTGGGGCACCACAGGCCTGATGTACAAAGCCAACTCAAAGGCGAGTTTGAACGCATCTTGCGCGTGCTGCACAAATTGGAGCCTTTGGCGACCGAGCCGGGCCTGCGCTTTCCCCAACTCACGCTTTAAAGCGCGCGGGACCCGTCGGCCGGCAACACCACCACGGGCGCAAAGCCGCCGCCCTCAGTGCGAAAGTTGGTGGTTTGCCCGGTATACATCCGCGCAGCCATCAACTGCACGCGGCCCGCGTAGGTGTAGGCCCGCAGGTCGAACTTGAGGTCACTCAACACGCCATCCACCTCAATCAGCCGCTGCGCTGGCGGCACCAGCGCCTGGGCCACGAAGTCACCAGCCAAAATTTCGCTCCAGACCCGGCGCGTGAGTTTGTCACCCCGGTAAGCGGCCTTGGCACCATAGCCCGCCACGGGCTTGAAAAACAAGTGCCGACGCTGGGCCCACAGGTCCTCGGCCTGCTCGGGGGTCACCAACCGGGTGGACGGCACGACCGCCGACAGCAACCGGCGGTCCTCCGGCGAAACACCCCAACCCGCCAACACCTCATCCTGGCTCAAGACCACCAGGTTGCGCTTGTCCGCCCACAGGGCATGGGCACGCGGGTCAGGGGTGAGTACCACGGCACCGGCCTCAAAGGCCAGGCGCAGGGCCTCGTGTCCGGGCTCAGCCAGATAAAAATCAGTCAACCGGTTGTAAACCAGGTCCACCGCTTGCTCGCCATGCCACAGCACGCCCTCTCGCCAGGTCAGGCCGGCAGGGTCACTGATGCGGGCGGTGACCCCATGGCGCTCAAACAGGTGCTGAAACAGGGCAAATTCTGGCGCCAGGTATTGCACATCGGGCGCGTCATCCACGATGAGAACCGTGCGCAGGGGCATATCGCCGCGCTGGCGACGCCACTCGGCCATGAACATCTCAAAGAACTCGGCCTCCAGCGTGTCGGGGGGCGCCACCGGCCCGAGCGCCAGGTCCATCGCCTCGCAACAGCTTTGCTGAGCCCGCGCCAGCGCCACATTCAGGAGCGCACCGCCCGCATTGGTGTTGATTTCAATCAGCCGGGGCCCCGTGGGGCTCAAATGAAAGTCGTACCCCATACACGCCCCGATCGGACCAAAATTGTGATGGGCCACCGCAGGCGCGCGGGCCAGTGCCTGCGCCTGGTAAGCCGACAGTGCGGCCACCCGTTCAATGGCGGCGATGGTCTGGGCGATTCGGTCCGCCATCTCACCGGACAAAAAAACCACCGTGGACGAAAAAAGATGGGGCCGGGTTTGCGTGATGCTGTCCATCAGGCCGGGCACGCCCGCATGACTCTCCAGCTCCTCACGCAGCAGTTCCCGGCTCAAGGTGCGGCAATAGCAGTGCTGGTTCAGGGTGTCGGCTGTGGTCGGTATCGGAGTGGGGCGATCGGTCATATGGAACTCTGGGTGGACTCTGGATGCAGGTTGATTGTGGTTTGCAGCATACGCCCTGGCAGTGCGACTCATCCGTTCATCCCGCCAACCGGCAGTTCGTCGCATGTCTGCTGGACAATTCTTCGGCTTGCCCTACGATTCGACGCATTTCCTGCGGCCACACGGGCCGCCCCGCCCAACGGCCTTGATTTTTTTGATCCGGAGAGACCCGCATGCTGCATCGCTTGTTCATCGCGCTCGCCCTGGCCACCAGCGTGACCGCTTGCGACCAATTCTCGGGGAAGGGCGACGCCAAAAAGGCAGCAAACAGCCCGGCGCCCACGCTGCTCATTGCCCCGGAGGACGTGTTCACCGTTGAGGCCCGGCCGCTGGTGTCCGGCCCGGTCATGACCGGATCGATCCAACCCGAACGCAAAGCCGACCTGCGGGCCGAGGTCTCGGCCGTGGTGCTGCAGGTGCTCAAAGACAACGGCGACGTCGTGCGCCGGGGCGATCTGCTGGCGCGCCTGGACCCCACCGCCATCCGGGACAACCTGCAGTCGGCGCAAGACAACACCCGCAACGCAGCGCAGTCGCTGGACCAGGCCGAGCGCAACCTGCAACGCCTCAGGACCCTGCGCGCCTCCGGCATGACGTCATTGCAGGCGCTTGATGACGCCGAAGTGCGCCGCAACGGCGCAACCAGCGAGTTATCGGCCTCCCAGGCCCGCGCCGTGCTGGCCGGGCAGCAACTGGAGCGCACCTTGGTGCGGGCGCCGTTTGATGGCGTGGTGAGCGAACGCAAGGTGTCGGCTGGCGACACGGCCGCCGTTGGCAAGGAGTTGCTCAAGGTCATCGACCCCGCCAGCATGCGGTTTGCCGGCCGCGTGTCGGCAGACAAGATCGGGGTGGTGGCCGTCGGTCAGCCGGTGAGTTTTCGCATCAATGGGTACGCGGGGCAGGCGTTTCGCGGCAAGGTGACCCGGGTTGACCCCAGTGCCAACGAGGTGACCCGCCAGGTCGAGGTGTTGGTGAGCTTCGTGGATGCCATGCAGCCCCGCGTATCGGGTTTGTATGCCGAGGGGACGATTGAGTCCGCCAGCGCCCAGGCACTCACGCTGCCTGAATCGGTGTTGCTGCGAACCGGCGACAAGTCGTCGGTCTGGCGCATCAGGGCCAACGCCTTGAACCAGGTGGAATTGGCATTGGGCGCGCGCGACCCGCGCACGGGTGACTATGAGGTGCGCAGCGGGCTGAGCGAGGGCGACCTCGTGCTGCGCAACCCCAGCCCCAGCTTCAAGGAAGGCCAGCTGATCAACAGGGTAACCGCCACCCACCCGCCGGGCACCGCCCCCAGCGCTGTGGTCGGCAAGGGAACATAACCATGTTTCTGTCCAACTTCAGCATCAAGCGCCCCACCGCCACCGTGGTGCTCATCATCGCCCTGATGGCCGTGGGCCTGCTGGCCATGAGCAAACTGCGTGTCAACCAGAACCCGGATGTGGAAGTACCCGGCCTGTTTGTCACCATCGCCTACCCTGGCGCCTCACCCGACACGGTGGAGCGCGAGATTGTGAACCGCATCGAAAAATCATTGCAAAGCATCTCCGGCGTGACCGAGGTGAACTCCAACTCCACCGAAGGCAGCGCCCGGTTTGACGTGCTGTTCTCGTTCAAGAAAAACATGATCGAGGCCACCGATGAGGTGCGCAACGTGATCTCCAGCGTGCGCTACAAGCTGCCCACCGAAATGCGCGAGCCGGTGGTGCGCCGCTACGACCCCTCGGCGCAACCCATCATGAACCTGGCCCTGTCCTCCAGTTCCCAAAGCCACGCCGAAATCTCGCGCCTGGCGGAAGACCTGCTGGCCGACAAGCTGCGGGGCGTGCCCGGCGTGGCCGCTGTCAACATCAGTGGCGCCCTCAAACGCGAACTGTCGGTGCTGTTGCGCTCCGAGAAGCTGCGCGAATTCAACATCTCGGTGAGCGAGGTGGTGAGCGCGTTGCGGGCCCAGAACACCAACGCCCCGGTCGGCAAGGTGCGTGGCAAACTCGACGAGGAAAGCATCCGCCTGGTGGGTCGCATCGAGTCGCCCGCCGAATTTCAAAACATCGTCATCAAACGCTTTGGCGGCCAGGTGGTGCGCCTGGGGCAGGTGGCCACCATCGAGGACGGCTTTGCCGATGTGGACAGCCTCAGCACCCGCAGTGGCAAGCCCAACGTCGGCATTCAGGTCACCCGCTCGCGGGATGCCAGCACGGTGAGCGTGGCGGCAGCCCTGCGCGGCGTGATCAAGGACGTCAACACCGGGTTGGCCAAAGACCACCCCGGCACGCAGATTGACATCACCCGTGACGGGGGCGTGGATGCGCAGCGCAGCCTCAACAACGTGATCGAGTCCCTGATTCTGGGCGCAGTGCTAACCATATTTGTGGTGTACGCGTTTTTGAACTCCTGGCGATCCACCTTCATCACGGCGCTGAGCTTGCCCACCTCGGTCATTGCGGCCTTCATTGCCGTGTGGCTGTGCGGATTCACCCTCAACTTCATGACCCTGCTGGGGCTCTCGCTGGCGATTGGCGTGCTGATTGACGATGCGATTGTGGTGCGCGAAAACATCGTGCGCCACATGGAGCGTGGCTCGGATCGCCGCACGGCCGCGCTGGAGGGCACGGCCGAAATCGGCATGGCGGTGGCAGCCACCACGTTCTCCATCATTGCGGTGTTCATTCCGGTGGCGTTCATGCCAGGTGTCTCGGGCGAGTGGTTCCGGCCCTTTGCCCTGACCGTGACTTGCTCGGTGCTGGTGAGTCTGGGCATCTCCTTTACCCTGGACCCCATGCTGTCGGCTTACTGGGGCGACCCCGTGGACCACCACACGGCGCCCAAAAAAGGGTTGAGTGCGGTGCTGGCGCGCTTCAATGTCTGGTTTGACCACCAGTCGGATCGCTATGGGCACGTGATTGCCTGGGCCCTGCACAACCGCCGCTGGATGACTGCCATCGCGTTGCTCAGCCTGGGGGCTGCGATCGGATTGCAGGTCAAGTGGGGCGGCACCAGCTTTCTGCCCACCGCAGACTCGGGCAACCTGATGATTGAGGTGCGCACGCCGGCCTCCTCGTCCATTGAGTACGCGCGCCTCAAAATGGAGCGCGCCGCCGAACTGGCCCGCATGATCCCGGAAACCAGGGACACCAACAGCAACATCACGGCCAATGGCGGACGCATTTACGTCGACATTGGCAAGCGCAACACGCGCCAGCGCAGCGCCAAGGCAATTGCCGTCGAGTTGAGGGAAAAGGTGCGCACTCTGGTGGGTGCTGACTATGTGGTGATGGACGACCTGAACAACGGCGCACGCAAGCCGATTCAAATCGACTTCACGGGACCGGATTCCCGCAAGCTGCTGGAGATCACCAGCGCCTACATGGACCAATTGCGCTTGGTACCCGGTGCGGTCGATGTGGGACTGTCCCAACAAGACCCCAAGAAGGAACTGAAGATCGAACTCAACCGGGGACTGGCCAACTCCATCGGCATTTCAGCCAGTGACGCCGCCCAAGCCTTGCGGATCGCCTTTGCCGGCATTGAAGTGGGCGACTGGGTGGACCCCACGGGCGAGACCCGTGATGTGGCGGTGCGCCTGCACCCCGATGACCGGGTGAAAAAAGAGAATATCGAGCGCCTGCCCATTGCCGTAACCGGCACCAACCAGATGGTTCCGCTGGACCAGATCGCCACCATCACCATGGGCAAGGGCCCCTCCGGCATCCAGCACGTCAACGGCAAACGCAACATCACCGTGTCGGCCAACGCGCAGGGCCGCTCCAACGGCGAAGTCACCGAAGACGCCCTGAAGCTGGCCAAGTCCTTCGACTATCCACCCGGCTACGGCCTGGCCCTGGGGGGCGCCGGGCAAGACCAGAAGGAGTTGTTCACCGAGATGCTGATTGCACTGCTCTCGGGCATTGGTTTGATGTACCTGATATTGGTGATCCAGTTTGGCTCGTTCACGGCGCCGCTGGCGGTGATGCTCTCCTTGCCCTTGTCCCTGATTGGCGTGGTTCTGGCGCTGCTCGTCACCGGCGGCTCATTGAACCTGATGAGCTTTATCGGCGTCATCATGCTCATGGGCTTGGTCGCCAAAAACGCCATTTTATTGCTGGACGCCGCCCGCAAGCGCGAGGCCGAGGGTTTTGGCCGGGAAGAAGCGCTGATGCATGCCGGGCGCATGCGCCTGCGCCCGATTTTGATGACCACATTTGCCCTGATTGCCGGCATGCTGCCGGTGGCCCTGGGCCTGGGTGAAGGCGGCGAGTTCTACCAGCCGCTGGCGGTGGCGATCATTGGCGGCACCATGACCTCCACCCTGCTGACCCTGCTGGTGGTCCCCACCTTTTACGACAGCATTGAAATTGCACGTGACCGCATGGTGGCCAAGTTCCAGCGCCGGGCACAAACGGGCAATGGCCTGCTGGCCTTTTTGCAAACCCTGGCCGAGGCTGTTTTCACCCTGCTGCTGCTGCGCGTGTTGTACCGCGGGGTGGGGCAGCTCTTCAACCGCCGTGGCGCCGCGTCGTCATAGTGCCCGAGGCAAAGCCTCGGCCAAAAAGTCAAACACCGTCCGAATGCGCTGGCTGGTCCGGATTTCGCGGTGCACCGCCAGCCACATCGGCAGCGGCGGGATGCTCAATAACCCCGGCAGCACCCGCAGCACATCGGGATCGGTTCTCGCCAGGTAGTCAGCACAAAACCCCACACCCAACCCGGCGCGAACGGCCTGCCATTGCACGATGAAATCGTCGCTGCGCAGCACAAAGGCGTCGCGCGTCACGGGGAAACCCATGGCCTGAAAACCTTGCAGGATCGCGTTATCGGTGTCGCTGCCAATCAGGTCGTGCTGCAGCAGATCGGCGGGCGCTCTCAAGGCACCGTGGCGCGCAAGGTAACTGCGGTGCGCATAAGCGCCCAGACTCACGTCGCCGAGCTTGCGCGCCACCAGCGACGCCTGCTCGGGCCGCACCATGCGCACGGCAATGTCGGCCTCGCGGCGCAACAGGTTGCTGACTTGGTTGCTGGACACCAGCTCCACCTGAATCTCGGGCAGCGCCAGACGCAATTGCGCCAGTACCGGCGGTATCAGGACGACCGCCACCGGCACGCTGGCCGTGATGCGCACCGTGCCGCTGGTTTGCGTTTGTGCGCCCGACAAGGTGCGTGACAGTTGCAGCGCGCCCGCCTCCATGCCGCGCGCCGCCACGGCGAGTTGCAGCGCCATGGCGGTAGGCACCAGCCCGCGACCTGTACGCTCAAACAAGACCACACCAAGCTGGCTCTCCAACTCAGCCACGTGCCGACCCACGGTGGGCTGGCTCATCTGCAAGACGCGCGCGGCACCCAGCAGGCTGCCTTGGTCAAGGGCGGTCAAAAAGGAGCGAATCAGGCCCCAGTCAAAATTTTGCAATTTGGGCGGCTGGTGATCGGAGGTATTCATTGATGGATATCAGGTATGGCTATTTATGCAATTGTGTCGCGAGCGCTTCGTTTGCACAATCAAGGCATCGCACCCAGGGAGAACACCATGCAACGCAGAAACTTCATTCGCCTGACCGGGGGCGGCGTCATTGCCGCCGCCACCTTGAGCACCGCCGGACTCACGGGCTGCGCCCCAGGCATGCCACCCGAAGCCGTTGAGGCCTGGCGCGGTCCATCGCCCGACCTGGCAACCACAGATGTGCGCCGCTGGCTGCTGAGCTACGCGATTTTGGCGCCGCACTCGCATAACCTGCAGTCCTGGATCGTGGACCTGAGCACGCCCAACGAGATCTTGCTGCGCTGCGACTTGAAGCGCCTGCTGCCCCAGACCGACCCGCTGTCGCGCCAGATCATGATGAGCCACGGCACCTTTCTGGAGCTACTTGATTTGGCCGCCAAAGAGCGCGGCCTGCGGGCCGACATCAGCTTGTTCCCGGAAGGCGCCTTTGGCCCGGAGCAGCTTGACACCCGCCCGGTGGCCCGCATCCGCCTGACGCCTGACGCTTCTGTGCAAAAAGACCCGCTGTTTTCCCAAGTGCTGCTGCGCCACACCAACCGCAGCGCCTACGATATGAGCCGCCCGGTGCCCGTCGCCGCATGGCAGGCCATGGCTGACGCCGCCAAGCCTTATGCCCTGCAATTTGGCCAGGTGGGCACGGACCAGGCTGAACTCATGACAAAGCACCGTCTGATTGCCGCCGAGGCCTGGCGCATTGAGCTGACCACGCCACGCACCATCATGGAGTCTTTTGACGTGCTGCGGGTGGGCGCGAAGGAGATTGAGCAGCACCGTGATGGCCTCTCGCTGCTCGACGCCAAGGTGGTCTGGCTCAACCGCCTGGGCCTGTTTGACCGCAGCAAGGCCCCGGCGCCGGAGGACTTCGCCACCACCAGCCAGATCAAGTCCTTTGGTGTGAATCTGGACGCCACGCCCGGCTTTTTGTGGATGGTGACCGAGGGCAATGACCGCGCCACCCAGATCAACGCCGGGCGGGCCTACGCCCGCGTCCAACTCGCCGCCACGGCGCAGGGGCTGGTGATGCAACCGCTCTCACAAGCGCTGCAGGAATACCCGGAGCAGAAAAAACCGTATGCCGACATCCACGCCCTGACCGGCGCCACCCGTCCGGGCAAGACGGTGCAAATGTGGGCCCGGGTGGGCTACGCGCCAGCCGCCTCGCCAGCCCCGCGTCGGCGCCTGCAGGACTTTATTCAGACCTGAGGCTTGGTCCGGATCAGCGCAGCCGACTGTGGCCAAGTCGTCCACCCTGACGTCCAAGCCTTGCACCACAGGCGGGCTGCGCGGGCCAGAAATATTCCGCTGAAGGTACCGTACACCGCACCAAGGCACACGCCGAAGTTGGCGTTGCGGGCCAGAGCGGGCGACAGGCTGGTGGCTACGCCAACCCCGTACTTGGTGAGGAAAATGCCCATGATGAGCATCAGTGGCACCCAACTGCCGGGCATCGTGAAGCGGCGCTCCAACGGGTTGTAGAGCGTGCCATTTGGCAACGGCCGCTGCAACACCAGGGTGCCGGCGACACCTGCGGCGCCCAGCCACGCCATCAAGACCCAGGGTGCGGCGCCAAAGGCAGTCACCGTTCCAAGCAGCGACAGTCCGGTCATCGCCACAGGCATGAGGGTGATCCGTTTGAGCGATGCCGTGCGCGTGACCGTCTGCGTGTAGCCCAGCCACAGCAGTGCGAGCAGAAGAATCCAGACCCAGCGGGGGGGGGTTGGCGAGAATTTGGTAGCGCATAGTGGGGCCTGATGAGGTGATGGGATGCCCGAACTGTGCTCGGTGCACGCCCAAACCGCGATCACTTTGAGACCAAACGCCGGATACCGGGTGCGAAACGCAGCGCTGTTCTGGTTCTATCGACACCCTCCGCGAAACTACGGTCATCGCCGCTTTCACACTTGGTTATCTCGAATTTTGAGGTGATACAACGGTAAATTTAATGATGTTGAAAGCTGTCGCTGCGACCGTTCTTGTTTGTTTTTGAGCGCTTGCGCAACGCCAACAGTAGTTCAAACCAAACAATCCCGTGACTCGGATTTATCCTGCGTCCATTTCAAAGATGCGTATGCGGAAGCGCAAGATTTTGAAAGTAAGGCTCGCAAAGAACGCGGTGTTACTGGCACCGATGTCGCAGCGGTCATTTTGTTTTGTCCTGCGATGATCGGGACTTACAAGAACACCGAGAAAGCGATTGACGCTGCAAAGGATCGCCAAAAACACCTTGAGAGAATTTCCAGCGATAAGAAGTGCGCGCAGCTTTGAGGCAATTTGAAGCAAGCAAGCAAGACCTGATTTCTTGCATGTTTTTCCGGGGCGGTCGATTGACTGCGAGCCACTGCCGGACGGCAGCGTGCACGTGGTCGCAAACCAGCCCAAAACGCCCGCCATTAACCGGTTTTTAAATTTTTTGGCACGGGAATGTGTGGCAAGACCACTGAAGATCTCTTCAATAAGACGCGCGGCGAAGGTTGGAACCCATGATCAGTGCTGGTTCAAGGTGTCGGCAAGGCTGGGGCTCAGCACGGGCGCGACGTTCCCGGTCATGGGGGGCTTCCCAACCGCCGGTCGTATTCGGTCAATGGTTCGATCTCAACCTCGGCACCTCCCAGCGCCACCAGGCCGATTCGTTCGGCCGCAGCGTGGCTCAAATCCAGCACGCGCCCCGGGTGAAACGGACCCCGGTCAGTGATGCGCACAATCACCTCCTCGCCGCTGGCTACCCTGCGCACGCGCACATAGCTGTGAAAGGGCAAGGTCCGGTGGGCAGCGGTAAAGCCCGAGGCGCTAAAACGCTCGCCGCTGGCCGTGCGTTGGCCATTGAATTTTTTGCCATACCAGGACGCCCGGCCCCGCTGATTCAAGGGCACATCGGCCACCCGGGGTGGCGGCGTTTGATCAAGGAGTGGAACGTCTGCGCCCTTGTCGGCCGATGCAAGGGCTTGCACCGGAAGTTGCGGCGCGGCTGGCAAGTCCTTCGTCAAGTTGGGCTGCGCCAGGCTCGCGGGCGGCAGTGAGCCGGGAGGGGGTGTCATGCAACCCACCAGAGTGAGCACACCCAGAGCCACTGCCAGCTTGACGCACCAAAGTGTCATCCGTGGAGTTGGCAATGTGCAGGGCCTACGCAAGGGGCGTATTTAACTGACACGTCGGCAATACGCTGCAGCGGGGTTTGAAGAAAGTGGTCGTTGAGAGTCATGCCGGAGACGAACACCCCCAACCTGCTCGCGCTGGCGATTGCCGGGCTGGTTTTGCGACAGCGTGAACGTCGAGTCGTGAACGCGGCCTGGCGGCTCGGAGGCAACGACACAAGGGCGGAGCGATTGAAGGTGACCATGGATGAACCTGAGCAGTCTTATCTCAGCAACTCAGCCAGCCTGTAAAAGGCATGGTGCACGGTGGCCGCCCGCACCGCTGCACGGTCGCCCTCAAAATGGCACTTTTCAGTTACCACCTGCCCCGGCACAGCAAAGCCGAACCAGACCGTGCCCACCGGTTTGGCCGGGCTGCCACCGGTCGGCCCCGCCACGCCGGTGACGGCCACGGCCACTTGGGCGTGCGAGTGAGCCAGCGCGCCGACCACCATCGCCCGCGCCACGCCTTCGCACACGGCGCCTGCCCGGCGCAACAGCCTCGCCTCCACCCCCAGCAGCTCCATCTTGGCGTCGTTGGAGTAGGTGACAAACCCGCGCTCAAACCACACGCTGGACCCAGCCAGATCGGTACAAGCGGCTGAAATCAAGCCGCCCGTACAACTCTCGGCGGTTACCAGCTTTAATTCTCTTTTGATAAGCAAATCAGCCACTAGCCGGCATAAATCATCGGTGGAGGTTGTCGTTTTTAATAGCAAATCAGTCATGTAAAAAATCTCCATCCGGCAATCACCAGCAGGGCACAGGCAGCCGCCACCAGGTCGTCGAACATGATGCCAAAGCCGGCCTTGCGCCAGGCGTGCCGGTCCGTGGCGGGGTTGACGCCGTGGTAGAGCTGATCGGCCCAGCCCACGGGGCCGGGCTTGACTGCATCAAAAAAGCGGAACAGCGCGAAGGCCGCAATTTGCCCCCACAGGCCCGCTGGCATCACCAGCCACAGCACCAGCCAGAAGGCCACGACTTCATCCCACACCACGGAGCTGGGGTCCAGCACACGCAGGTTGCGGGCCGTGACGGTGCTGGCCCACCAGCCCATGAGGGCCGAGAACGCCAGCAAGAGCGCCCAGCGCGTGTCATTCATGTAGGGCTGCATCACCAAAAACGCCAGCCACGCCCACAGCGTGCCGGCCGTTCCGGGCGCGACCGGGCTCAGGCCGGAGCCAAAACCCAAGGCGATGAAGTGGGCCGGGTGGTGCAGCATGAAGCGCACCGTGGGGCGCACGGGACCCAGCGGGCGCGACGACTCAGCAACGGGTTCTTGCACTACAAAAGGAAACTCAGACATGGCGCAATGACTCAGGGAATTCGGGCAAAGTGATCAAAGGATGCAAAGGTGTTGGCTACTGTCAGGCCCTGCCCATCGACCAGGCGCAGGCCGCGCTCAGCCTCCATCGTGCCGATGCGGGTCACAGGCGTCTGACTGACGTGGGCCGCAGCCTCAACCTCTTGCCGGGCGGCAACCGGGGCCGTAAACAGCAGCTCGTAGTCGTCGCCGCCGGCCAGGGCCCAGGTTCGCCATTGGTTTAGAGCTATTTCAGAGCCAAATAGCCCTCTAGCCGTTGTATCACATGCCTTGGCCGCTATTAAATTAACTACTTCATCCACCTGAACAGTGGCGCCCACGCCCGACTGCACCAGGATGTGACCCAAGTCACCCAGCAGGCCGTCGCTAACATCCACGGCGGCCGTGGCCACGCCACGCAGCGCCAAACCCAAGGCGACACGCGGGGTCGGACACTCCAGGCGGGCTCTCGCGGCTGCCAGCACGTCGGCGGGCACCGCCACCTTGTTCTGCAACGCCTCCAGCGCCAGCCGGGCATCACCCAGCGTGCCGCTCACATACAGGTCATCACCCGCCTGCGCCCCTGAGCGCAGCAGGGCTTGAGACCGCCCTGCCACCACCGGCACCTCGCCAAATACGGTAATGCAGATATTGAGCGGGCCTTGCGTGGTGTCGCCCCCGACCAGTTCGCAGCTGTGGGCATCGGCCAGCGCCAGCAGGCCTTCGGAAAAGGCTGCCAGCCAGGCTTCATCGGCACCTGGCAAAGCCAGCGCGAGCGTAAACGCCACCGGGCGGGCGCCACAGGCGGCCAGGTCGCTCAAGTTGACGGCCAGCGCCTTGTGGCCCAGGGTGCGCGGGTCCACATCGGCAAAAAAAT
>JAUXQA010000533.1 GCA_030683195.1 Rhodoferax sp.
AGCCGCCTCGGCAGCCAGTGCAGTAGCCCCGAGTGTGGCCGACAAGCCTTTAAACGTGTGCAATAAGCGGGACGCCGACAGGAGCTCGTTGCGCGACACCATGCCTTGAAGTCCCTCGGGCAGGGCTGTCAAATCGTTCACAAAGCTACCCAACATGCGCTGGTAAACATCCTGCTTTTCGCCCATGCGGCCCAAGGCTGCAGTGATATCCACCTGCGCAGCCCGGGCAGCTTCGACGACTTCTAACGCCAGGATTTGATCCTTGCGCCTTGCGGGTGCGGTGGTCACATCCTGCAGGCCTCCAAGTCTGCGCAGCAGACGCACCAGCTGGTCCAAGTCAAACGGTTTGCCGACATGGTCATTCATGCCAGCGTCCAGGCAGGCGTCGCGGTCAGACGACATGGCGTTGGCCGTCATCGCCACAATGGGGAGTTGGTGCAGGTTCAATACCTTCCTGATATGGCGGGTTGCCAAAAAACCATCCATGACCGGCATTTGTAAATCCATCAACACTACATCAAAGTTAGAGGGCGTGGCCACCAGAGCGTCCACCGCCTCTTGCCCGTGGTTGGCAATTCGGACCGATGCTCCTTCGTTTTGCAGTAGTTCGCTGGCCACCTGCTGGTTGATGAGGTTGTCTTCTACCAGCAACAAACGCAAGCCGCTCAGGCGTTGTCCCGGCAAGGATGCCAACTCGCTGGAAGGATGGGGTTGACTTTTGGCTGAGCGTGCATTCACTATTGCATCAAACATCATCGACGCAGTGATGGGTTTGACCAAAAATCCGTCAAGTGTGGCTTGATCAGCCTGGCTTCGATGGATCAGTTCCTCGTGGCCGTGGGCCGTGACCATGATAATCACCGGCGCCAAACCAGACATCTTGAGTTCGCGAATGCGCTGACAAGTTGTCCATCCGTCCATGCCTGGCATCTGCCAATCCACAAACAAAGCCTGGTAGGCTGCACCCGCCTGAATACCCGCGTCAAGCAGGGCCAGCGCATGCTCACCGCTCTCGGCAGTATCCACTGTCCAGCCCAGCGACTTCCCCATGCGGGCCAGCACATCGCGCGCGGTCGGGTGGTCGTCTACCACCAGCACGCGCCAGGCATTTGGTGTGGTTGGCAGGGTTTTCGGATGGTCAGTCGTGTCACCGGTTACCTCTGAACTGATGCTTGGGGCCAACGGCAAAGTGAGTGTGAAGAAAAACCGGCTTCCCAAGCCTATGGCGCTTTCCAATGCGAGTTCGCCCCCCATCAGGGAGACAAACCGCTGACTGATGGCCACCCCCAAGCCAGTGCCGCCAAAGCGGCGCGTGGTGGAGGCCTCAGCCTGCGTGAAGCCGCTAAAAATGCGCGCCTGGTTTTCTGGCGCAATGCCAATGCCGGTGTCGCGCACGCTCACTGTGAGGGTGACATGCCCGCCGTCCAGCCGGTTCATCGCCAAGGCCAGAACCACTTCACCGTTGTCAGTGAACTTGATGGCATTGCTGCACAGGTTGATCAAAATCTGCTGTAGTCGCATCGCGTCGCCCACCAGAGACCGGGGCAATTGCGGGTCAATGTCAAACAGCAATTCGATATTTTTGGTGCTCACGCTCCCCGCCAGAATCACAGCGAGGTCACGCAACAAGTGGTCCAGTTGAAACGGCTGCGGGTCCAGCGTCATCTTGCCGGCTTCAATTTTGGAAAAATCCAGTATTTCGTTCAGCAACTCCAGCAGCGACCGCGCAGCGGCTTCTGATTTGGTTGTGTAGTCTGCCTGGCGCGGACTCAAGCCGGTGTTGCCAAGCAGCGTCAGCATGCCCAAAATAGCGTTCATTGGTGTGCGCAACTCGTGGCTCATGTTCGCCAGGAACTGGCTTTTCGCGACTGACGCTTGTAGCGCATTCTCGCGGGCTCGAACCAGTTCGGTGATGTCAAATCGAAAGCCAACGATGTGACCGTCTGCCATCCTTTGCTCAACGATGCGCAAAATGGTTCCGTTTGAGTGTTTCTGCTCCAGCGTTACATTGCTGGCGAAATGGGCCGCCATGCGTTCGGCCACCCATTCTTCCTCTCGCCCCAGTGCCGCCAGGTAACCACCGCGCTGTGCTCCAGCACGGATGATGTCCTCAAACTGCGCACCCGGCACCATGAGATCTGCCACGTCAGCGTAAAGCTGACGGTATTTTTCATTGCAGAACACAAGGCGGTCGTCTGGGTCATAGAGAACGAAACCTTCATCAATGATGTTCATGGCACCACGCAACAGTTGGGCGCTGCGTTGCACGTCTTCCTCGGCCTTTTTGCGGTCACTGATGTTGGTGTAGGTCGACACGAAGCCGCCCCCCGGTAGCGGACCACCCCTCACTTCCAGAATCGTGCCATCCGGGCGAATGCGCTCAAAACGGTGTGGCGTCGCCGTTTGGCGCGCGCGGTCAATGATGCCTTGCACCGTTGCGTCCAGATTGATCGAGCCGTATTCACCCCGTGCCACATTGAAGGCAATGATGTCCTCAAACCGGGTTTTCCCGGGGATGAACAGCGCATCGGGCAGTTCCAGCATCTCGCGCAATTGTTTGTTGGAGGCCACCAAATACAAGTCGGCGTCAAACACGCTCAGACCACAGGGCAAATTCTCCAGCACACTGTAAAGCACGTCGTTGCTCTGGAGCAGTTTCAACTGTGTAGCTCGCAACTCGCTGTCCACCCCTTTTTGGTCGGTTATGTCTGACTCGATCGCCATGAAGCCTGTCAACACGCCACCGACATCCCGCAAG
This sequence comes from Rhodoferax sp., assembly GCA_030683195.1. GTDB lineage: Bacteria > Pseudomonadota > Gammaproteobacteria > Burkholderiales > Burkholderiaceae_C > Rhodoferax. The sequence continues at coordinate 2,759 of JAUXQA010000533.1, forward strand.
GGCTGGATTTCGAGGTGCAGCCAATACACCTGGCCATGTTTTCCCCGATTCAGTATTTCGCCACTGAACGGCTCGCCTTGCTTGACGGCTTGCTTCATTTGCTGAATGACCAGCGGGTCCGATTCCTTGCATTGCAGCAGACGCCCGGGTGACTTGCCCAGAACTTCGACTGCGGTGTAGCCGCTGATGCGCTCGAAGCCCTCGTTAACCCAAATGATGCACCCGGCAGCATCGGTGATGATCACTGCATTGGATGTTTTGCGGGCCACCAGCGCCAGCCGGTCCAGGTCAGCCGTCATGTGGCTGGCCAGAACTTCAGCCCGGCGCCGGCCTGACGCCTGTTGCCAAACGACCCGTGACAAGAGCAGGCTTGCCAGCAGACCGCCCACCACGACCAGCTCGGGTGATGCACTCTG
>JAUXQA010000536.1 GCA_030683195.1 Rhodoferax sp.
TCGTGCTGAGCCTGCAGCGCATGAACACCATTCGCGCGCTGGACGCGGCCAACCTCACCATGACGGTGGAGGCAGGCTGCATTTTGCAAACCCTGCAAGACCACGCGCAAACTGCCAACCTGTTGTTTCCGCTAAGCCTGGCTGCCGAGGGCACCTGCACCATTGGCGGCAACCTGGGCACCAACGCCGGAGGCACCCAGGTGGTGCGCTTTGGCAACACGCGCGACCTCTGTCTGGGACTGGAAGTCGTGACCCCGCAAGGCGAGATCTGGCATGGCCTCACCGGCCTGCGCAAAGACAACACGGGCTACGATTTGCGCAACCTGATGGTGGGCTCGGAGGGCACGCTGGGCATCATCACCGCCGCCACCCTGAAGCTTTACCCCCTTCCTGCGGCCCAGCTCACCGCCTGGACGGCCGTTCCTTCGCTGGACCACGCCGTGCAGTTGTTGGGTCTGGCCCACCAGCACCTGGGCGCTGGCCTGACCGGCTTTGAGGTGATGGGTGACTTTGCCCTGAGCCTGGTGGCTCGCCACTTTCCCCACCTGAGCCTGCCCTTGCCACTGGATTCGCCGTTTTTTGTGTTGCTGGAAAACTCTGACTTTGAGACCGAGGCTCATGCCCGGGCCCAGTTTGAAGGGCTGCTGGAGACGGCCCTTGAACAAGAAGTCATCAGCAACGCGGTCATTGCCGAAAACCTGTCGCAGGCCAACCACCTGTGGCATCTGCGTGAAACCATTCCGATGGCGCAGGCCGAAGAAGGCCTGAACATCAAACACGACATCTCCATCGCCGTGTCACGCATCCCCGAGTTCGTCCGTGTGACCGACGCGCTGTTGCAGCAAGCGATTCCCGGCGTGCGTTTGGTCAACTTCGGTCATCTGGGGGATGGCAACCTGCACTACAACGTGCAATCCCCCGAGGTCGCAGACAGCGCAGCCTTTTTGCGCGACCATGAGGACCAGGTCAATACGGTTGTATTTGACTCGGTCGACGCCTTTGCCGGCTCCATTTCGGCCGAGCACGGTGTGGGCAGCCTCAAGGTTGACAAACTGGAAAAGCACAAGTCGCCCGTGGCACTCGGCATGATGCGCGCCATCAAGACAGCCCTGGATCCGCAGAACCTGATGAACCCGGGTCGCGTGGTTCGGGTTTGACTGGCCATTGATCTGCCCGTCATTCATGCGCCTAAAATCTGGCGCACGAATGACGCACATACCTTAGGGGCACCTCATGCGCAACCACACCACCGACACCCACAAACGCCCGGTCAACCTGTCCATCAACGCCCACACGCTGGACCAGGCCAAAAAACTCGGCATGAATTTATCCAAAACGGTGGATGCCTTTTTGCAGGAAGAGGTGAAACGGCGTTACTGGGAGCAGTGGCGTGAAGAAAACGCAGAAGCCATTGCCCACTACAACGCTCGGATCGAACGCGAGGGCTTGCCCCTGGCCAAGTACCGAACGTTTTAAACGGTGACGTTGATGGCTCGTTTTGATGTTTACCCCCATCCCGAAGTGGCGATGCGCTCAACCACACCCTTTTTGCTGGATGTGCAAAACAATTTCATCGACCGGATCGCAAGCCGCGTGGTGATTCCGATGCGGGACGCTGACGCTTTTGGCCCTCGCATGCGCGACCTGAATCCCTTGTATGACATCGCTGGCAGGAGCGTGGTGCTGGACACCGCAGCACTCGCCGCATTCCCTGCAGCGGGTCTCAAGCAAGCCGTGACCAGTCTTTCTGCGCAACGCGAGGACATTGTGGGCGCTCTGGACACTCTTTTTGGTTCTTACTGACATGCAAACGCCCATCCCTTCCCAATACGAAGCCTTCATGCGCCACGTGGACACCCACGGCGTGTTCAAACCCGACCGCACCGGCACCGGCACCAAAAGCGTGTTTGGCTACCAGATGCGCTTTGATTTGAACGAAGGCTTTCCCCTGGTCACCACCAAAAAGGTGCACCTGCGCTCCATCATTCAGGAGTTGCTGTGGTTTCTGACCGGCTCCAGCAACAATAACTGGCTCAAAGACCGCGGTGTCTCCATCTGGGACGAGTGGGCTGACCCCATTTCTGGCGAACTCGGGCCGGTCTACGGCGTGCAATGGCGCAGTTGGCCAACGCCCGACGGCGGCCACATTGACCAGATCGTCGAGGTCATCAAGACACTCAAAAGCAACCCCGACTCGCGCCGCATCATCGTCAGCGCCTGGAACGTGG
>JAUXQA010000537.1 GCA_030683195.1 Rhodoferax sp.
TGCCGTGGCCGGCACCCACGGCAAAACCACCACCACCGCCATGGTGACCTGGATACTGAAATCTGCGGGCCTGCAACCGGGCTTTCTGGTCGGAGGTGTGCCTTTGAATTTTGGCGTGTCAGCGCGCCTGGGCGGTGGGGCGGCAACGGATTTTGCGCAGGTCAAGGAGGAGCCCGCAAAGCGGGCGGGGGACACGGAGCAAAAGCCGTTGCAGCCCCACCGCCCAGTATTTGTGATCGAAGCCGATGAATACGACACCGCATTTTTCGACAAGCGCAGCAAATTTGTGCATTACCGTCCCCGTACTGCTGTGCTCAACAACCTGGAGTTTGACCACGCTGACATCTTTGATGACCTGGCCGCCATTGAGCGCCAGTTTCACCACTTGGTGCGCACCGTACCGGGCCGGGGCCCACACGGCACGGGCCGTATTGTGGTCAACGGGCTGGAAGAAAGCCTGGCTCGGGTATTGCACATGGGTTGCTGGAGCGAGGTGTGCAGCTTTGGGACGACCGTGAGCGATTTCACGGCGCTGGGGGAACCCCATGATTTCGACGTGTTGTACCAAGGCCGAACTGTGGGCCATGTGGCCTGGGGCTTGAGTGGCGTGCACAACCAGTTGAATGCACTGGCAGCCATTGGCGCAGCGCAGCACGTGGGCGTGTCACCCGAGGCTGCAGCCACAGCCTTGGCCGGCTTTGAGAACGTGAAACGCCGCATGGAAGTGCGCGGCACCGTGGTGCGCCCCAGCGGCAACATCACGGTGTACGACGACTTTGCCCACCATCCGACCGCTATCCGCACCACAGTGGAAGGCTTGAAGCGCCGCCTGACAGCGGGGGAACGCATTCTGGCCATCTTCGAGCCACGGTCCAACACCATGAAACTCGGCGCCATGAAGGCTCAACTGCCTTGGAGCCTGGAACAGGCCGACCTGGCGTTTTGCCACAGCGGGGGGCTGGGCTGGGACGCCCGGGAGGCCCTGGCTTCCATGGGTGAGCGGGCGCAGGTGGCTGACTCCATCGACCAACTGGTGGCCCAAGTGCTAGCACAGGCCCGCCCCGGTGATCATCTGGTGTGCATGAGCAACGGCGGCTTTGGTGGCGTTCACCTTAAACTGCTTCAAGCACTACAAAATAAGTAGCTACCCAGGCAATCAATTCGCCGGCTAGAGGCCTAAAAGACCTCCAACCCCGGTATTTAGCGTGCTCGGCGGGTCAAAACGGCCTGTGACAGCACATCGAGCGAGGCCAGTGAGTCATCCCAACCCAGGCAGGCATCGGTGATGCTTTGGCCGTAGGCCAGCTTGGAGGCATCGTC
>JAUXQA010000009.1 GCA_030683195.1 Rhodoferax sp.
TTACTGACTGCGCGGGGGCAGCGCACCGATATTGAGCGCGGTCAGTCGGTTGGCTGCGACGCTTATCTGGTGAAACCCTTCAGCCCGATTGAACTGCTCGATACCGTCGATCGGCTGGTGATGCGAGCATGATTCAATACACCCTTCGCAGCGAAGCCCGCCGCTCCCTGCTCAAAGCGTTGGCGACATCAAGCGGACTTTTGCTGACCGGACAGGCTTCTTTGAGCTGGGCACAAAATGCCTCAACCCGGTTCTGGCGACTGGGTGTTGTCCCCCAATTGACGCCTCTGGAAACTACCCAGCGCTGGGCACCCGTGGTGCAGGAGATCAACCAGGCCGGTGTCCCCTGCGAACTGGCGGTCTTTCCGTCAATCGCGCTCTTCGAAACTGCTTTTTTAAGAGGCGAAGTCGATTTTGGTTTCATGAACCCGTATCACATGGTCATGGCACGGCGCACCCACCGGTACGAGCCACTGCTGCGCGATCGGCGCCCTCTGGAAGGCGTGCTGCTGGTGAAAGAAGACAGTCCGATTGATCGCCTGGAGCAACTGGGTGGGGCGCGAATCTCTTTTCCTTCTCCCAATGCGTTTGCTGCCAGTCTCTACATTCGCTCGGTTCTGGAACGCCAATTCAAAGTGGCTTTTCAGGCCCATTACGCATCGACCCACCGCAACGCATTAAGACAAGTGCTCGCAGGCGACTCTGCTGCGGCCGGTGTCGTCAAAACAACGCTCGAGCAAGAGCACCTTGAGGTCAGGAACCAACTGCGGGTGATCTACACCACCCCGGCGCTGGCACCTCATCCTCTGGCGGCTCACCCTCGAGTTCCTCTGGCGGTCAGAACTGCGCTGATTGAAACACTCGTCAACATGGCGCAAAAACCTGCTACCCAGCCCTTGATGGCGGGCATCCAGATGCCTAACCCCGTCAGGGCTGATTACATCGCCGAGTACGCCCCGCTTGAGCGTCTGGACATTGAAAAATTTATCGTGACCGAGTAGCGTCTCATGAAACCATTTATCCGTATGCGGCTGTGGACCGGTAGCCACTTCCGCCTGAGCACTACGATTCTGGTGGGCGCCTCTGGATTGGTCACGGTACTGGCCGGGATTTACATTGTTTTGGCCCATGAGCGGCTGGCACGCGAAACCATGCAATCGGTCCAAACCTGGTCCCAGTCCGTCGCCCAACTGGCCTCGACCTCCAATGTCAGCGCCTTCATTTTGAATGACATTGCCTCAATTGAATCCAATTTGTTGCAGGTGGCGGGCCTGCCTGGCGTAGACAACATTGCGGTGTTCAGGGCCGATGGGCGGATTTTGACCCAGGCGTTCAAGACCGGCGAAGGCATCTCATCCAGGGTGAGCGGGTCTGAGCGCATGCCAGTGCCCCTTGGAGGTGTCAAAACCCTGCCAGGAGCCCTGAAGACCGGCTACTACGAATCCTGGGCGGGCATAGATGCCGGAGGCGCCTACCCCGGCGCCTGGGTACGTGTGCAGTACAGCTTGAACCAGCGGAGTCAGGAACTGGATCGCTTGTGGCATGAGTCACTGCTGGCCACACTGGTGGCCATGGTTTTGGTGTTGCTCGGGCTGCACCTGATTATTTCCCGGGCGCTGCGCCCGATCCGGTTGCTCTCAGATTTCGCTGACAAAATGCCTTCTCAAATCGGCAGCCAAATCGATCTCCCCGAAGGCTGCGTCGAGGTCAATCAGCTCGGCATGGCACTCAATATGGCCAGTCGGGGCATTGCGGAACAGGTCGGCCGGGTGCGCGCCATTGTCAACACGGCCGCCGAAGCCATCATCGGTTTGGACATCCATGGCAAGATTTCCAGTGTCAATCCGGCGGCCAGCAGTTTTTTCGGGCGGCCCGACACGCTGCTGATCGGTCACTCCTTTGACGAATGCGTTCCCGGCCTGAGCACAGGCGCCCTCCAGGACATGTTTGGCAACACGCCCGGCTATGCCAGCAGGGTGAGCCGCATTGTCCGGCAGGATTTTTTTGGTACACGTTCGGACGGCGCGCTCTTTCCGGTTGAGATCTCGCTCGGTCAGGTCCAGGAAATTGACTGCCTGCGCTACGTTTGTATCGTGCGCGACATCACGGATGAGCGTGCAGCGCTGGAGTTCTCGGAGCTGTACGAGCGGGCGCTGGCCTGCAGCCACAACGCCGTTTTCATCACCAATGCCAAGTTGGCACACCAACCCATCGTCTACATCAATGAGGCCTTCCAGAAGATGACGGGGCTGCTGCCCCACAACATTCTGGGCAAAAGCCTGGATATATTGCGCAGTGGCGAGCGGTTCGACCCCGGACTGGAGGAGTTGGTCCTGGCCGTGCAGGAGCAGCGCAATGCCAACACTACGCTGACGCGCAAACTGGCCGACGGCACACCGCTCATCGCCGAGGTCTCACTCTCACCCGTTCGCTCAGACAAAGGCATCGTCACCAACTTTGTAGGGATCGTGTCCGAGGTCACGGCCCGTGTGCAGGCTGAAGAAGCCATCGCCGAGCGGCGCACCCAGATGAATGCCATTTTCAGCCTGAGCCCGGACGGATTTGTGCTGTTTGACGCCCAGGACCGGATTGTCTTTGCCAACCCCGCTTTCGAGCGCATGACTGGCCTGCAGTGGATGAACGATCAGCCCATGAGACTGACGGAGTTTGAACAGGCCATGAACGAGCTCTGCAACCCGGAACATGCCTTCCCCGGCATGCAGGATCACAGCGGGGACGAGCAATGGAAAGCCCAGCTTCACCTCGCCAGACCCCAGCACCGGGTGGTCCAGGCGCAATCACGACGCAATATCGACGGGCGAAGCGAGACCATTTTGTATTTTCGGGATGTCACCCATGAAGACACGGTGGACCGCATGAAGAGTGAGTTTCTGGCGGCCGCCGCGCATGAATTGCGAACACCGATGGTCAGCATTTTTGGCTTCACTGAGCTCTTGCTCAAGCGCAAGTTCTCGGATGAACGCCGCTCCGACATGCTCGAAACCATTCACCGCCAGTCGGGCCTGCTGGTGAAGATGATCAACGAATTGCTCGACCTGGCACGCATTGAATCACGCCGGGGTCTGGACCTGCAAATCAACGCCCATCCGCTGCCCGAGCTGGTGAGCAACAGCGTCAAGGGGCTCATGCTGCGGGACACCGACCGCCAAGTCATGATCTCGCCGGTGCCCGAGGCCATGGTGCTGATTGACCCCGAAAAAATGCAGTTGGCCATGAACAATCTATTAACCAACGCCTTCAAGTATTCCCCGCACGGCGGCTTGGTGTCCTTGGCCGCACGGCTTGAGTCACAAGGCGCGGAGCATTTCGCTGTCATCGAAATCCAGGACCAGGGCATCGGCATGAAACCGGACCAGCTGGCTCGGGCCTTTGAGCGTTTCTACCGGGCCGACGCTTCGGGCAACATCCCCGGTACCGGCTTGGGTTTGAGCATGGTCAAAGAAGTGGCCGAGCTGCACAAAGGCAAGATTGAGTTGGTCAGCAGCCTGGGTCAGGGCACCACGGCGAGCTTGTGGATTCCGCTATCCAGGGAGGACACCCTGTTGCCGCGCCCTGAAGGCCTTCAATCGTCCGAGGGTTAGGCGAAGTTTTTGGCCGGCTTGCTATGCGGTGACTTCTGCAGACGCACCATGTCCTCAAGGCGGGCGTAGTCAATCGGTTTTTGAAAGAAGGCCACGCCTTGCGGTAAACCGCCGCGCGCCTTGATATCGTCAGGGTCCAGAGCGGAGACCACCACAATCGCCAGCGTTTCAAAGCCGGAGCCCGGTTTTTTGAGCGATCGCAGCATCTGGAAACCGTCCATCCCCGGCATGTTGAGGTCGGTCACCACCATATCGGGGTGCAGCTGCCCGATGGCCAGCAGCCCGTCAAAGCCATTGCTGGCCTGCGTGAGTTGCACCGGAAACGTCCAGCCTTCCACGACCATCGCAAACAAACGAAGCAAGTCCGGGTCGTCTTCCACCACCAGCAGCTTGACCGGCGCTGGCAGCAAGCCGTTCTTCTGACTGGTGGACTGCACGGGTGAGAGCATCTGGGTGCGTTCGGCCATCAACTTCTCAACCGAGGCCCGGGCAATCCGGCGATGACCACCCGCCGTGCGCCAAGCCGGCAAAACACCGGATTCGACCCACAATTGAATGGTTCGTACAGCCACCCCCAAGGTTTCCCCGGCTTCCCGCGTCGTCATCAGGTCGTTGTTGGTAGCGATTTTTCGCATGTGATTTCAATCCTCGTTCGGCATAAAGGGGCGCGACAGCAAAAAGTCGGACGCCAAGGGAAACCACAATGTCACTGAGGTGCCCTGCCCCAGCTCACTCTGCACCTGCACCCAGCCATCCTGCAGCTCCGTGATTTCCTTGACCAGGCTCATGCCCAGGCCAGTACCCGGAATCTTGCCCGACGGGTCAACCCGGAAAAATCGCTCAAACACCCTCGCCACGTGTTCAGGCGACATGCCGATACCCTGATCGGTAACGCGCACGCCTACCTCACGCTCGCCATCTTCATCACGCACCAGCGTGTCCAGCACAATCGCGCCCCCCTGCGGGGAGTACTTAAAGGCATTGACCAGCACATTTAGCAGGGCCTGAATGGTCTTGTCCGGGTCCACCATGATTCGCAACTGGCCATGGCTCAGGCTGGTGGTCACCTGGCGCTTGTCGCCCTTGACCAACAAGCCCCGGATAGCGTTCTTGACGATGTTTTCCACACTGCACTGCTGTCGGTGGAAATCTTTGCCCTGGCGGGACTCGATTCGGGACAAATCCAGCAGTTCGTTGATCAGATTGACCAACAGCCGGGACTGCCGGTGAATGGTCTGTAATAACTCCCGTTGTCGTTCCGGCGCCATGACCCGGGCGATCAGTAATTCGGTGAAACCGAAAATACTGGCCAAGGGCGTACGCAACTCATGCGCGGCGGTCGCGAGGAATTCGCTCTTCATGCGATCCACTTCAAACTCCACCGTGGTATCCCGAAAATAGAACACCAGCCCCCCGCGGGCGGTGACACTTGCGCTGATCTGAATAACGGTAGGCCGGGGCAACACAAACTTGATGACTGAAAAGAGGCGCTGCGTGAGCTCCACATCGCTCAGCGCCAGTTGATCAAGCATGGCCGTCATGGGCAGACGCACCGTTTCCTGGGGGTCGAGCATGCTGCACAGCTGAGCTTCAAAACTGCTAAGTGTCAGTTGGTGATGCCAACTGTCATCAATCAGAAACATGCGCTTGAGCGACCGGTTGATGTAGAGAACCGCACCATGGGCATCGGCATACACCACACCACTCTCGTTGAGATCTACGATGTCCAGCAACTGCTCATGACCAATGCGCTGCAGCGACAAAGCTGTGTCAGCCGCCTGGCCATGTGGCGATCGGGTCGCGCTCATAAAACTCCTTTGCAATACACCTAGTTTACAGGGGTCCAGCACGGAATTTACAAATTTTCACCTTTGAGCATATTTATCGTTTTTTACCACTTAACCGAATTGATCAGTCTTCGACCTCCCGCCGTACCGAAGTTCCGGCGTCAAAACGATTCAAAAATAAGCTATTGATTAAGTAGCTACCAGTGCAATGAATACGCCGGCCAGCGTACAAAATTATCAATTTTTCCCGGCAGCTAGCAGCAACTCTGCAATGGCCATACCCACTTCGGTCGTATTTGCCGTGCCACCCATGTCAGGCGTGCGCGGACCGTCCTTCAGCACCTGCTCAATGGCCAGAACCATGGCAGCGTGCGCCTCGGGGAAGCCCAAAAAGTCCAGCATCAGGGCACCTGACCAGATCATGGCAATCGGGTTGGCGATGTTCTTGCCGTAAATGTCGGGCGCCGAGCCATGGACCGGTTCGAACAGCGACGGCGAGGTTCGCGCTGGATTCAGGTTGGCCGAGGGCGCAATGCCAATAGTGCCGGTGGTGGCTGGCCCGAGGTCGGAAAGGATGTCGCCAAACAGGTTGGTGGCGGCCACCACGTCAAACCGGCCCGGCTGCAGCACAAAGCGGGCCGTGAGAATGTCGATGTGCTGCTTGTCCAAGGTGATCTCTGGGTAGTTTTTGGCCATCTCATCAGCGCGACCATCCCACCAGGGCATGCTGATGGCAATGCCGTTCGACTTGGTAGCCAGCGTCACATGTTTGCGCGGTCGGCTCTGGGCCAGTTCAAACGCATATTTAAGTAGCCGGTCGCTGCCTTTGCGGGAAAAGACCGACTCCTGGATGACCACCTCGCGGTCCGTCCCCTCAAACATGATGCCGCCCAACGAGGTGTACTCGCCTTCAGTGTTCTCGCGCACGACGATGTAGTCAATGTCGCCAGGCTTGCGTCCCGCCAGGGGGCTCGGCACGCCCTCAAACAGCCGCACTGGCCGCATATTGACAAATTGATCGAACTCGCGACGGAACTTCAGCAGCGAGCCCCAGAGCGATATATGGTCCGGCACCGTGGCGGGCCAGCCCACCGCACCAAAGTAAATGGCGTCAAAGTCCTGAAGTTGTGCCTTCCAGTCGTTGGGCATCATCTGGCCGTGGGCCAGGTAGTAGTCGCAGCTGGCCCATTCAAAGAATGTAAATTCAAGGGGGATGCCAAAACGCTTGGCGACCGCCTCAAGCGAGCGGATGCCTTCCGGCAACACTTCTTTTCCGATGCCGTCGCCCGCGAGGGCTGCAATGCGGAGGGATTTTTGGGGGGGTGTTGGATGTGTCATGGGTACGCATGTTATCTATTGCCAAACCAGATAACAATGGGCCCATTCATAAATACATAATGCGCGGATCATGAACAATAACTTGCCCCTGACAGACGACCTGCGCGTGTTTGTGACCGTAGCGCGGCGCTCCAGCTTTGTGGCCGCAGCGGCCGAGTTGGGCGTGTCGGCCGCCTACGTGACGAAGCGAGTCAAGATCATGGAAGGCACGCTGGGCGCCGCCCTGTTCAACCGCACCACGCGTCGCGTGGTGATCACCGAAGACGGGGAGCGCGCCTACCACTGGGCCCAAAAAATCCTCGACGACATGGACCACCTGATGGAAGACATCAGCACCAAGCGGCAAAGCCCCCGCGGCATGCTGCGGGTGTGCAGCAGCTTCGGGTTTGGGCAAAACATCGTCGGCCCGGCGCTATCGCAGCTGGTGGAGAAGTATCCGGCGCTCCAAATCAGGTTTGAGGTCTTTGACCGTTTGGTGGACGTGGGCGCGGAGGGGTTTGACCTCGATATTCGGGTGGGGGACGAGATGGCGCCACACCATATTGCGCGGCAACTCGCGCCCAATCACCGCGTGCTGTGTGCGGCGCCCGGTTATGTGCAGCGCCACGGGCTACCGTCCTCGCTGGCCGACCTGGCCAACCACCCCTGCCTGATCATCAAGGAGCGGGACCATCCTTTTGGCTTGTGGAAGCTGCGCAATGGCCCCGATGAGCAAACCGTGAAGGTGCGCGGGCCACTCTCGTCCAACCATGGCGAGATTGCCGTGAATTGGGCCGTTGACGGACGCGGCATTGTGTTGCGCTCACTATGGGACGTGGGGCCTCTGTTGCAATCGGGCCAACTGGTACAGGTGCTGCCCCAATACACCCAGGAGGCCAATCTATGGGCGGTGTTTCCGGCCCGTCTGGAAACCTCGGCCAAGGTACGGGTGTGTGTGGAGTGGTTGCAGGAGCGCCTGCCCCAAGCCCTGCTCCTGCACCGCCGTTGAGCCCTTGACTTAGCCGGCCCAGTGACCGCGGTCAGCCCAGCTGCGCCCAGGCTTTGTCCAGCCGCTTGACGCTCACCGGCTGCGGCGTGCGCAGTTCTTGCGCAAAAAAGCTCACGCGAAGTTCCTCGAGCAACCACCGGAACTCCTGCATGCGCTCGTCGCTCACGCCTTTGCGCTCGGCTACCAGGCGCCAGTAGCGCTGCTCCTGCGGGCGCAGTTCCGCCAGCCGGGCGACGTCACGGGCGGGGTCGGCACGGTATTTTTCCAATCGGGCCGTAATGGCTTTGAGGTAGCGGGCAAAGTGCTGCAAGGGCCCCCAAGGGGACTGGATCAAAAAGCGTTTGGGCACCAGGCGCGCCAACTGGGTGGCAGCGTCCAGCGTGGCCTCGGGGGCGTTTTTGGTGTCCTTGATCTTGCGGGCCGCCACGGCGTACTCCGCCAGAATAGTGGCAGCCAGGCGGGCCACCTCATTGGCAATCAGGGTCAGTCGCCCTCGCCCCTCCTCAATGCGGCGCTTGAACGCGAACTCATCGGTGGGCAGCGGGTCGAGCAAGAAAGCCCGGTCCAGCGCTACGGCAATGATTTGCTCGCGCAGCTCCTCGATCGTGCCGCCACCTGAGCCGTCGGCATTTTTCCCGACCTGCATGAAGGTCACCGCCATTTTTTGCAGGTCAGGGATGTTCTTTTCCAGGTACTTGAGGGCGTCTTTCAGCTGCAAGGAGAACAGGCGGCGCAGGCCGGCACGGTGTTTGGCCGTGGCCACATCGGGCTCGTCAAACACTTCAATGGTCACGGCATCAACTGCGTCAATCAGCGCGGGGTAGCCAATGAGGGTTTGACCGCCCTTTTGAATTTCGAGCAACTCGGGCAGCTCACCAAAGGTCCAGGTGGTGTAGCGCTGGCCGGCCGGGGCAGCGGGTTTTGCTATGTTTTTAGGAGGTACTGAGGCAATAGATACGCCGGCTAGAGGCTTATTTTCCTTAAAAACAGGCAAAGCAGCCCCGTCTTTGGCCATTTTGAGCCCCGCCAGCGCCTGGAAGGCTCCCCGCGCCTGAGCACCCAGCTCGGCTTTCAAGGCGCCCAGGTTGCGCCCGGTGCCCAGTTGGCGGCCATGCTCGTCCACCACCCGAAAATTCATGAAGAAATGCGGGCTGAGCATGTCGACCTTGATGTCGGCCCGCACCACGTCAATCGACGTCGCGGCGCGCACCAGTTTCAAGACTGCATCAATGAGCGAGCCTTGACCAAACACCTCGGGAGCATTCAGCGTGGCGGCCATTTTGCTGGCGGTGTCCGGCAGCGGCACCAAGCGTGATCGCGGGCGCTGGTGCAGGGTCTTGATGAGCGCCTGCACCTTGTCCTTGAGCATGCCGGGCACCAGCCACTCGCAGCGCTCCTCGTTCACCTGGTTCAGCACAAACAGGGGCACGGTCACGGTCAGTCCGTCTTTGGCGTCCCCCGGCTCGTGCAGGTACACCGCGGCGCAATCCACGCCACCCAGGCGCAGCGCCTTGGGAAACGACTGGGTGGTGATGCCGGCGGCCTCATGGCGCATCAGCTCTTCCATGCTCAACAACAAGAGCTTGGGATTCGTTTTGATGGCTTCGCGGTACCAGGCATCGAAGCTGAAGCCGCTGCACACATCGGCGGGCAACTGCTGGTCGTAAAAGGCGTAAATCAGCTCTTCGTCCACCAGCACGTCCTGGCGACGGGCCTTGTGCTCCAGGTCCTCCACCTGTTTGATGAGCTTCTGGTTGGCATTCAAGAACGGCCATTTGGTGTCCCACTGCCCCGCCACCAGGGCCTCGCGGATGAAGATATCGCGTGCACCAGGCATGTCCACCCGGCCATAGTTCACGCGCCGCCCGCTGTACACCACGATACCGTAGAGCGTGGCGCGCTCCAGCGCGTTGACCTCGGCGACCTTTTTCTCCCAGTGCGGGTCGAGCAGTTGCTTCTTCAACAAATGGCCGCCCACCTGCTCCAGCCAGGTGGGTTCGATCGCCGCAATGCCCCGGCCAAACAGGCGCGTGGTCTCCACCAACTCGGCCGCCACAATCCAGCGGCCCGGCTTTTTGACCAGGTGCGCGCCCGGATGGGGGTAAAACTTGATGCTGCGCGCGCCCAGGTACTCCCCACTGGCGCCATCCGTTTCCAGCTTGCAACCGATGTTGCCAAGCAGGCCGGAGAGCATCGACAGGTGTAGCTGCTCGTAGCTGGCCGGGTTGGTGTTGAGCCGCCATTTGTGCTCGGCCACCACCGTGTGCAGCTGCGAATGAATGTCGCGCCACTCGCGCACACGTCGGATGTTGACAAAGTTTTGCCGTAAGAGCTGTTCGTACTGGCGGTTGGAGAGCTTGTGCTCGGCGCCATGACCGCCGCGCGCGGTATCCAGCCACTTCCACAGCTTCAAATACCCGCTGAACTCACTTTTTTCATCATCAAACTTGACGTGCGCGGCATCGGCCTGCTGCTGCGCCTCCATCGGGCGGTCCCGCACATCCTGCACGCTCAGGGCGCTGGCAATCACCAGCACCTCGTCGAGCGCGCTGCGGTCGCGCGCCTCGAGAATCATGCGGCCCACGCGCGGGTCCAGCGGCAACTTGGCCAGTTCCTGGCCTTGCGGCGTCAATTCATTGGCATCGTCCACGGCACCTAGTTCATTGAGCAGTTGGTAGCCGTCGGCAATGGCACGGTTTGAGGGGCGCTCGATAAAAGGAAAGTCCTCCACCAAGCCCATGCGCAGCGACTTCATGCGCAAAATCACCCCAGCCAGGGAAGAGCGCAAGATTTCGGGGTCGGTGAAGCGGGGCCTGCCATCAAAGTCTTTTTCGTCGTAAAGGCGAATACAAATGCCGTTGGCTACCCGACCGCATCGCCCGGCACGCTGGTTGGCCGAGCTTTGGCTGATGGGCTCCACCAGCAACTGCTCCACCTTGCTTCTGAAACTGTAGCGTTTCATACGGGCTGTGCCGACGTCAATGACGTAGCGAATGCCCGGCACCGTGAGCGAGGTCTCCGCCACGTTGGTGGCCAGCACAATGCGCCGCCCGGTATGGCCGTCAAAAATACGGTCTTGCTCGGCTTGGCTCAAGCGGGCAAACAGCGGCAGCACCTCGGCATTGCGAAAGACAGGTTGGTGGCTCAAGTGTTTGCGCAAATGGTCAGCGGCCTCCCGAATTTCACGTTCGCCCGGCAAAAACACCAGAATGTCACCGCCGTTGTGCACGTCGCGCCACAACTCGTCTACTGCATCGGCAATGGCCGAATTCAAGTCGTATTCGCGCGATTCTTCAAAGGGCCGGTAGCGCTGCTCCACCGGGAACATGCGGCCAGACACCATGATGATCGGTGCGGGTCCTTGCCTTGAGGCATAGTGGTCGGCAAACCGCTGGGCATCGATGGTGGCCGAGGTGACCACAATCTTGAGGTCCGGGCGACGCGGCAGGATCTGGCGCAGGTAGCCCAACAAAAAGTCAATGTTCAGCGAACGCTCATGCGCCTCGTCAATGATGATCGTGTCGTAGGCCTTCAGCAGCGGGTCGGTCTGCGTCTCGGCCAGCAAAATACCGTCGGTCATCAGCTTGACTGAAGAATCGCGGCTCAGGCGGTCCTGAAACCGCACCTTGAAGCCCACCACGTCACCCAACGTCGTCTTCAACTCTTCGGCGATGCGTTTGGCCACGCTGCTGGCGGCAATGCGCCGAGGCTGGGTGTGGCCGATCAGCTTGCCTTGGCCGGGGGGGTAATTAAGCTTGCCCCGGCCCATGGCCAGCGCAATTTTGGGCAACTGGGTGGTTTTGCCCGAGCCGGTTTCACCACAGACGATGATGACCTGATGCTTATCCAGAGCGGCCATGATCTCCTCGCGCCTGGCGGAGACGGGCAAGGATTCTGGAAATTCGATTTTTAAGGGTGTGGAGGACAAGGGGGAAACTTCGGTCAAAATCTATCTATTGGGCAGGGTCATTGCGGGCAGAGTCTGCAACCCATGGTTCCCGGTTCAGCGCCGGGCGAAAAGCCCTTAATTATCGGCGCAAGCCTTAACCTTCACGACATGACCTCTGTTTTCAACTTCACCTTTGTGCCCTGGTTCCGTTCGGTCGCTCCCTACATTCACAAGTTTCGCAACCAGACTTTTGTGGTGGGCATCGCGGGTGAGGCCATCGCGGCGGGCAAGTTGCCCCACTTGGCACAGGACCTCGCACTGATTCAGAGCATGGGAGTCAAAGTAGTGCTGGTGCATGGATTTCGCCCGCAAGTCAATGAACAGCTCCGCACCAAAGGCCACACGCCACGCTACGCAAAGGGCATTCGCATCACCGACGAGGTCGCGCTGGACTGTGCGCAAGAGGCTGCCGGTCAGTTGCGTTACGAGATTGAAGCGGCCTTCAGCCAGGGCCTGCCCAACACGCCCATGGCGGGCTCCACCGTGCGGGTCATCTCTGGTAACTTTCTCACGGCACGCCCCGTGGGCATTGTGGATGGCGTGGATTTTCAGCACTCGGGCCTGGTGCGCAAGGTCGACACCGCGGGCATCATGCGCACGCTGGACATGGGGGCCATGGTGCTGCTGTCGCCGTTTGGCTTTTCCCCAACGGGCGAAGCTTTCAATCTGACGATGGAAGAGGTTGCCACGTCGGTGGCCACGGCACTACAGGCAGACAAGCTGATTTTTGTGACTGAGGTGCCCGGCATCCGCATGGACCCGAGCCAACCCGAGAGCGAAGACAACCCGATTGATACCGAGCTGCCGCTGGCCGCCGCCGAAAAGCTGTTGAAAGAACTGCCGGCAGCCAACCAGCCTACCGACACCGCTTTCTACTTGCAGCATTGCGTCAAGGCCTGCAAAAGCGGCGTTGAGCGCAGCCACATCATTCCCTTTGCTGTGGATGGCTCCATTTTGCTGGAGGTGTATGTGCACGACGGCATCGGCACCATGGTGGTGGACGAGAAACTGGAGAGCCTGCGTGAAGCCACGGTGGACGATGTGGGCGGCATTCTGCAGCTGATCGAGCCGTTTGAGAACGATGGCACCCTGGTCAAACGCAGCCGCACGGAAATAGAACGCGATGTGGGTCTGTACACCGTCATCGAGCATGACGGCGTCATCTTCGCGTGCGCAGCACTCTACGCCTACCCTGAGGCGCGTACTGCCGAGATGGCGGCCCTTACCGTGTCACCCCAAGTGCAGGGGCAAGGCGATGGCGAGCGGGTGCTCAAGCGTGTGGAGCAGCGGGCCAAAGCAGCCGGCTTGGACAGTATTTTTGTCTTGACCACCCGCACAACGCACTGGTTCTTGAAGCGGGGCTTCATCCTGGTGGACCCCGACTGGTTGCCAGAGGCGCGCAAACGCAAGTACAACTGGGACCGCAAGAGCCAGGTACTCGTCAAGAAACTCGCCTGATTGCAACCCAACACTGCCATTCGTTTGATGATGGGGTCGCATGAACACCGGACCAACTGACACCGCAGCCGCCCACTACCTGGAACCAGACCGGTTGCAGGTCGGTGTATTTGTGATGATTGAACTGCCCTGGTTCAAGCATCCGTTCGCCATGAACAACTTCAAGATTCGCAGTGAAGACCAACTGCGAGAGGTGCGGGCCCTGAGGCTGGGCCGTTACCGGGTTGACCCCGCGCGCAGCGATGTTCCTTTGAGTCCTGAGTCCGGCAGAGCCCAGGAACTGGCGCCCCCCCCACCCGACCAGACGCCCAACAGCGAAGATGACGACCCCGCTGCATTGGCCCGAAAGGAACGCATGGAGGCCATCGCGATGCACCGGGAGCATGTCGATCAGGTCGAAAAAGCCTTCGTCAAAGCCACAGCGGTCATGAAAAGCCTGAACCGCAACCTGTTCGCCCGGCCCAAAGAGACACTCAATGAAATCGGCGTGTTGATTGACAACATGGTGGAAGTCTTTCTCAGCAGCCCGGAGTCAACATTGCATGTCATGGGCGACAAAGCAGGCGGCGAAGAGGTCTATTTCCACAGCCTCAATGTCGCCATACTCTCCCTGATGCTGGCCAAAGAACTGGGCTTTACCGCAAAAGAGGCCCATATCTTGGGCGTGGGTGCCATGCTGCACGATCTCGGTTTGAGCGAAATTCCGGACCGGATTGCCAAGAAAAACCCTGCTGAGTTCACCAATGCCGAACGCAACCTGCGAGCCTCCCATGTCGACCTCGGGGTAACCATGGGGCAACGCATCGGGCTCACCCCCGAAGCCCTGGCACTGGTCGCGCAACACCATGAAATGGCGGACGGCAGTGGCTACCCCAAGGGCCTCAAGGAAGCGGCCATGACGCCAGCAGCGCGTCTGGTTTCGATGGTCAATTTCTATGACAACCTGTGCAACCCGGCAGATATTCACAAAGCCATGACACCGCACGAAGCCTTGTCGTTCATGTTTGCGCAGCGACGCTCCAAATTTGAAGCGCGGGCCTTGCAGTTGATGATTCGAAGCCTGGGGGTGTACCCCCCTGGCTCTGTAGTCCAGCTTTCCAACCAGGCCATTGCTTTGGTGACCTCAGTCAATCCCAAGAAACCGCTGCGCCCGTGGGTCATGGTCTATGACGAAAGCGTGGACAAGAAAGAGGCCATGATGATCAACCTTGAAGTGACGCCCGAGATCAACATCATCAAATCGCTGCGTCCTGGCGTATTGCCTCCCAAGGTGGCGGCCTACCTGAGTCCACGCAAACGTGTCACCTATTTCTTTGATGCCGGAACAAACGGCTCAGACCGGCCGACGGGGAGTCAACCATGAACACCAACGCGCTGCTGCTGGGTGCATCCAGCGAAATGCTCCTGCTTCTGGACTCCAAAACACTCAGCATTGCAGCGGCCAGTCCGGCTGCGCATCGGCAGCTGGGCTACGCGGACGATGCCTTGCTCGGGCGACCGGTGGGCGACATCGAATGTGCATTGACAGACCTGTTCTTTTGGGACGAGATGCAGTCCAGCGCCACAACACTGGATGCCCAGAGCAGTTACCGCAAGGCTGACGGTACCGTGTTCAACGTGATGAAGTCAGTTCACCGCACTGGACAGTTGGGTGAATATTTTGCGGTGCGTTCACGCCCAATGCGTGCGGAGCAACAACGGGAGACCGAGCTGAGCACAATGGCTTCGCATTTGGCTGCCACGCTTGAAGCAACTGCCGACGGCATCCTTCTGACCAACAATGCAGGGGCGATTCTGAACATGAATCGCCGGTTTTCACAGCTCTGGCAAGTGCCCGGACACCTGCTCACAGAGCGAGACGATACGGGCATTCTGGCCTTCATTACAAACCAGCTAACGCTTTCCGACTCAGCAGGCAGTTCTGACCGGCCGGGCAGCCCGGATATCTGCTTGATGAATAGCTCGGTTGACCCCACTTTCGAGATTTTGCACCTCAGGGATGGGCGGGTTTTTGAATGGCGTTCACAACCCGCAAGCGACCGGGACGTCATGATTGGCCGCGTTTACTGCTGCCGCGACGTGACGGACCGCCATCGCACTCAGCAGGAGCTCATCACCGCTCACGACCAGGCACGGCT